>CBFCYU010000175.1:0-3840 GCA_965602415.1 uncultured bacterium
AGGAACCGCATCTGGTGTTCGTGGACCTGGAGAACGAGGCTGCACCTGCCGAGCCGTGGGCCGATCGGTGAGAATCGGCCCTCGCCTCAGTACGGGCCGCGAATGCGCTGCCGGACCTTCTCCTCGTACAGCTCGGCGAGTGCTCGATGCAGCTCGTCCGACAACCGCGGCAGACTCGAGACCGCGGCGTTGTCCGCGGCCTGCTCCGGTGAAGTGGCTCCGGGGATGATGACCGTCACCCCGTCGTGATCGAGAATCCATCGGAGGGCCATCTGCGCCATCGTCATTCCCTCCGGGACGAGCGGCTTGATCTCGTCGGCAAGCTCAACGCCGATCTCGAACGGAAGTCCGGCGAACGTCTCGCCGACGTTGAATGCCTGTCCGTCGCGGTTGTAGGTCCGATGATCCCCCTTACTGAACGTCGTCTGTCTTGTGTATTTGCCGGCAAGCAGGCCGCTGGCCAGCGGGAGCCGGACAATGATCGAGACGCCCTTCGTCTCTGCTGCGGGGAACAGCTCGTGAGTCGGCTTCTGCCGGAAGACGTTGAAGATGGTCTGCAGCGACGAGATGCCCTCCTGCTCGAGACAGAGCAGTCCCTCGTCAACCGTCTCGACGCTCGCGCCGAACTCCGCGATCTTCCCCGCATCGAGCAAACGTCGGAGCCAGTCGAAGATCGCCCCGTCCTCAAGGACGGCCGGCGGCACACAATGCAGCTGCAGCAGATCGAGCCGCTCGACGCCCAGGCGCGTCAGCGACTCTTCGACGCAGTCGCGCAGTGTCTTCTCCGTGTAGCCGTTCGGATAGACGTGTCCCTCACGGCCGTACTTCGTCGTGACGAAGACGTCGGCGTCGCTCTCCCGGAGATAGCGCCCGATCAGCGCCTCGCTCCGTCCGGCGCCGTAGACGTCGGCCGTGTCGAAAAACGAGATCCCTCGCGCCACGGCCGTCCGCAGGATCTCGATCGCCGTTGTCTCGCTCATCGGCCCAAAGTCGCCACCGAGCTGCCAGCACCCGAGCCCGACCTCGCTGATTCCGATTCCATCCACGCCGAAAGGTCTCCTGTTCATCCCCGCTCCTTATCGATCTTCCTCACGCGGCGACCTCGTCGAGTTGGCCGACGGCTCCGCCTCGGCCCGATCATACCGCGCACGTGAGACCGCCGCAGTTTGCGTCCGCGGCCCCCGATTCGTTCGCAGCCGGTACACTGTCCGATAGCCGGCCCGGTGAAGGAGGAACCGCATGAGCCCGAGTAACCCCGTGATTGACTGTCTGATGAACCACCGCTCCGTCCGCAAGTTCAAGCCGGAGCCAATTCCCGAGGAGACGATCGAGACGATCCTCCGTGCCGGGACACGAGCCGCGACGGGCGGGGGCATCCAGCCGTACGCGTTCATCGTCATCGACGACCCCGAGGTGTTGAAGAGGGTCAGCTACATCGAGGGGCCTCTTGCCATCGTCGCCGTGGTCGATCAGTACCGCGTGAAGCGCTACTACGAGGCGAACAGCGCGCCGTTCTACAACGACCAGGCGGTCAACCTGTTCATCTCGTACTGGGACGCGACGATCGCGCTGCACAACGTCGTCATTGCGGCCGAATCCCTCGGACTGGGCGGCGTCTACATCGGGATGATCCTGTCGCAGAACCTCCAAGAGACACTCGGCGTTCCGGAGCACGTCGTCCCGGCGGGATTGGTGACGCTCGGCGTCCCGGACGAAGAGCCGGATCTGCGTCCACGCCTGCCGCTCGAGGCGGTCGTCCACCGGAACGGCTACCACGTGCCCACCGATGAGCAAGTCGCCGCCTGGTATCAGGAGGGGGACGAGGCGTGGAAGGATCGGTTCGAGAACGAGTGGGACGAGGAGCGGCGGAGCAAGTTCCTTGAGCGCGGGATCGACAACCGTGCCAAGCACTGGACGATCGGCCACTACACCGAGGAGTTCACCCAGAGGGAATCGAACGCCCTTCTCGCCAATCTGAAGAGGGCGGGCTTTCGCCTGACTGGGGGCGAGGGCTAGTTCGATCCGACCTTCTCGATGCGGAGGATCACGTTCCCGAGCGGATCGGGACAAACGACTTCGTTCTCTGTTGCCATCCAATCGCCCGGCTCAAGTTTCCGCTGCATCGCCGGCAGCAGCGGGAGGACGGCCTGCATCGCGTACAGACAGAACGGACCCGGCAGATAGAGGCTGCTCCCGCGGACGAGGGCCGTCCGTCCGACGCGCATCCCCTCGACGCATCGCCCCTCGATCCGCTCGACGCGAACACGCAGATCTGAGCGCCTTGCGGGCGCCGCGAACCCTGCGGGTTCGTTGGGAGTTTCGCTGTCGCGAGACTCCTGGAATTGGCAATCCGTACTCGATGAGACTCCGGTTGAGCCGAGCGGCCGTTGCTGGATCCGCCAGACGGTCCGTCCTTTCGGATCGGGGCACTGAGCGTGGTGGACCTGTCCCATCCAGTCGCCGGCCGGATCGTCATCGGTCAGCCGCTCCTTGGCGGAGACCATCGGTAGAATGCTCTGCAGCGCGTACAGGCAGATCGGCCCGCCGTCCGGGAAGATCAGGCTCCCGTTCCGAATCAGGAAGCCGGTCCCCGGAACCATCGGAACCGGCCCGGAGCAGACGCCTTCGACACGTTCAACCTCGATCCACAGCTCGTACATCTACCCTCCCAACCCCAATTCCTCCAGCCTCTGCCGCGTCGGGAGCCCGGTGGTGACGTCCCACCCTCGGGCAGCATAGTACTCATCGAGCATTGGCTCCAACTCGACAATCGATCCAGCCGACGGCGAGTCGGGCGGTCCGGCCGGCTCCTCAAGGAATCGGCGCGGGAGCGTATCGTCCGCGCGCCCGATGCCGAAGCGCGCGTTGATCATCCGCTCGGTGTTGACGATCCGCTCGCCGGCACAGCGGATGTCCTCCCCAGTCAAGCTGCCTCCAGTCACGGTGTTCAGGACCTCGGCTGTCTCATGCCAGTCGAGGGCCTCCATGTTGTTGTAGACGTTCTTGCAGACGCCGAGCGCGTCGGCAACCGCCGCCTTCTCCTCGTAGTCTTTCACCACGAGGCCCTTGCCGCGCCAGGCGAGACGGTCGGCCGTCTCGGCGATTCCGTAGCGGCGAAGGCCTTCCGCTCGATCGCCGGAGAACTCGAACCACGGCTCGGAGCGGAGGTGGTCCGCGCCGCGGCTGGCGACCGCATTACCAAGGCCGTAGGCCTTCATCGCCCGCACGTCGGCCTGGAAGAGCTCGAGCCCCTTGCTGTGCATCGCGATATCTTCTCCGATGCCCAGTTTCTCGGCCGCGGCGCGCACGCCGTCGGCGAGGAGGTCGCCAAACCCCTCGCGCCGTGCGATCTGCTCGATCAACGTCAGGATCGTCTCCCCGTTCCCGAACGACAGATCGAGACCGCCCGCGTCCGTGCGACCGAGGATCCCGCGCTCGGTGCACTCCATCGCCCAAGCGATGACCTCCGACGTCGAGATCGCATCGATCCCGAGACGATTGCAGCGGTCGACCGCGTACAGGGCGAGCGGCAGATCGGCGTTGCCGACACGAACCGTGAACCCGGCGAGCGGCTCGTACTCCGGCCCCTCGAACCTCAGGTCGGGGTACCGAGGATCGTCAACCTCCAGGTAGCGACTGCAGTGAATCGGGCACGACGCGCAGGCCATCGATCGGACCTTGTAGCGCTCCTCGATCGTCTCGCCGGAGACCGCCTCGGCCTGCTCGAACGTGCCGGATTGGAAGTGCCGGGTCGGCAGGCCGCCCATCCGTTGGAGCGCCATGATCAGCTGCGTCGACCCCAGCCGCGAACGGATCTCGTACTCGGGATGGGAGAGGATC
>CBFCYU010000176.1:0-3839 GCA_965602415.1 uncultured bacterium
GCCTCGGGTACCGATCGCACCATGGGCAGAGTACAATCGACCCACGGGTGACTCAGAATGAGGCTGCTCGACATCTCGCGGGGAGGAATCATGCTCAAGACCAACGAGGAACGCGTCGTCGAATTCCTGCTGCAATGCAAGCCCGGGCCGCCAAGAACCCGGGCACGTTGGGGCGTCGACCACCAAGGCTCGCCTTTCATCCTGCCTTCGATCGGCGGAATCAGCGTCAACGTGGCGGTCGGCGATCCGGCGTTCGGTTGGGCCGGTGACCACGTCGAGCCGAGCGTCAGCTGCACCGCCAACACGAAGAAGCCGTTCGAGCATCCGAACGTCTCGCTTCAGCTCTACGCCTGCGCCGGGAACGAGGCGAAGATCATCTCGGGGAGCGCGAAGAACAGCACCGGGTACGCCATCGGCCATCACGGCGGGTCGGAGCACGTCATCGTCGAGTTCCCGCGCTCGGTCAAGGAGAAGCTCACCTACGACGACAAGATCATCATCCGGGGCCGCGGCCAGGGCCTGAGACTGACCGGCTACCCCGACATAGCGCTGTTCAACCTCGATCCCGCCCTACTGATGAACATGAAGATCGAGGAGGCCGGCGGGAAGCTTCGCGTCCCGGTCACGACGATCGTCCCCGCCACGTGCATGGGCTCCGGCGTCGGCTCGACGCAGCCAGGGACCGGCGACTACGACATCATGACCAGTGACCCCGACACGGTGGCCGAGTACAAGCTGGACAAGATCCGCTTCGGTGACTTCGTCGCGCTGATGGACCACGACAATCGGTACGGCCGCACCTATCGCAAGGGGGCCGTGACGATCGGAATCGTCGTCCACAGCGACTGCCTGCTCGCCGGTCACGGCCCGGGCGTGACCACGCTGATGACCTGCGCCACGCCGCGGATCGAGCCGATCGTCAACCCGAAGGCGAACATCGCCGATCTCCTCGGCCATGGAACTGAGGCACCACCGGACGACAACAAGTAGCACGGATTATCGCGAGGGCACAAGCGGGACGCAGGCTGAAATCAGCGATGGATCTCAGGATGGGTCCTGCTTCCGTTCTCGCATGAGTCACGTGATCTGCCTACCGCGCGTCTTGGATCTCGAACAACTCCTCGAACGACCGCCCGACGGTGTCGGCGATCTTGTGCGCCGTCTTCACGCTCGTCCCCGCGCCATTCTCGATCGACGAGAGCATCGGGCGTGAGATCCCGATCGCTTCGGCGAGCTCCGCCGACGTGAATCCGGCGACGATCCGTGCCTTGCGCACGGCATACTGTGTTGACACGATACGGTAGTACTTGCGCGGCATGATGTGACTGCCAGTATACTTGCACTCATCAACGCCTTTCATCGCCCTACAACTGGTTCTCAAGAGACATAAAGACAGCGAAACACAGACCTACATCACCTAAGACTTGACAAAGCGTTACCAACGTGATAGAGTGGCTCGGTTTCCATCGGCGCCCCGGCTCGGGTAGGGACCTGCAACACAACGTGCGACCACCGGGTGGTGCCTAAGGCTTGAGGGGGAAACTCAGCCAACGAACCGGGGCGCCCTTGCTCTTCCGGATGCCTCTCTCAGCGGCCGCTCAGAGCGAAATCCAGTACCGGCGGACCGCTCGCTCCAACGGCTCGTAGAACGACTCGTCCTCGAAGACGCCGCCGCACTTCTCGATGACGCGCGCCGACGCGACGTTCTCCGGCTCGCACGTAACGAGTAGCCGCTCGATCTCCAGGTTGTCCCGGACATAGCCCTTGACCCCTTCGAGCAGCCGCGTGGCGTGTCCTTTGCACCGTTCGGACGGCCGAACAGAGAAGCCGACGTGGCCGCCGAATCCTCGGAGAGGCTCCGTCAGTCGATGACGCAGATTCGCGATGCCGAGGATTCGATCCTCGTCGACGAGGAAGAGTGTCGTTCCGGGGACCCAGCCCTCATCGAGGCCTTCGCCGCGCGACTGCTTGGAGAACGTCTCAACGATCTCGGCGTGCGGCCACTCCGGATCGGCAAAGTACGCAGGAATACTGGATTCGCCGGCCTCGGCGAAATCGGCGAGAAAGGCGTGCAACGCGGCCTCGTGCTCGAGTCCCAGTTGGACGATCTTCATGACGATCTACTCCCCCGCGGACGGATGTGCCCCGATTCTATCGACACCGGGAACTCGGCTCACACAAGCAGGATCACTGGCTACTCGCCCTCGGCGGAGGTGATGAAGACCTCCCAGAACAGGTCGCACAGCTCCCACCAGTCGCTGTGGGCGAGGTCCTTCGCGGCGCCTTTTCCGATGCGAGCGTTGAACTCGGATGCTGGCTCGGGAAGCGAATCATGTCTCGCCATGTTGTTCAGGAACCAGAGGACGTCGAGGCACGGCGAACCCTCGTAACGAGCGATTGTCTCCTCGAGGTTCCCTTGCACGATGTGATGGGCGCGATCCCACCGCGCGAGGTACTCGACATCGGCGAGCAGCTCCGCGCGACTGCCATCGCTGAACAGGTAGTCGGCCGGAGCGCTCAGGCCGCTCAGAGCGGCCGCGTTCATCGCATTCGATGCTCGGCACGCCATGTTGAGCGGCATGTACTCGCGGCCGAACTCATACGCTCGGATCGCCAGCGGATCCTCGCGCAGCAACCGTGTCATCGCGGCCAGGAAGCTGCTCGTCCACTCACCGCCGGAGTCCTCCGGATTCGGATCGATCACCGGATCGAGGTCATCGTACGCCGGCTCGTCGGCCGCCGACGCAGTCCAGACGCGGTTGATGTTCCCGTGCGAGCTGAGATCCGGGATGAAGCTCCCTCCGTAGCCAGCCTCGAGCATCACGTAGACGCGGCTCGGAACGTACGTGTCGCCCGGGAAGGTGAGCATGCGAGCGAGCTCGAAACTCGAGAGGCGTTGACCGCCGATCCACAGCGCACCGGGCGACGCGTGACAGGTGACGTAGAAGTAGAGGCGATCGCAGCACCTGTACAGCGGGATCTCGGTGAACAGCCGGATCACGTGCGCCTCGAACGCCTCAGGGGAGGCCTCGCCGGGATCGAGAACGCTCACGCGCATCCCGAGGCCGTTCAGCGCCTCGCAGACTCCGCGTGCGTCCGCCGCGAGGCTCGCCTCTCCCGGCTGTCCGGGCGACCACCCGTTGACAACCAGCGCCCAGTCGTAGTAGTCGGACCCCGGGACGTCGGCATCGCAGACCGCGCGCGACTCACCGATCGGCACTCCGGCCGACAGCGAGGACGCAATCCAGTCCTCCTCGTTCCAGTACTCGGCCTGCTCGACCCACAACGACGTGCCATTGAGCACCGGCCACCATGTCTCGGCATGGACGGCGTACGTTCCGTCGGTTCCGTCGAGCAGCACGAACAGTGTGTCATGGGCGTAGCGCGCGTACGGCTGAGGATCGATCCATACGAACCAGGTCGAGCCGGTCAGCTCGTAGGGAATCAGGCGGGGAAGGCGACCCACCTCGTCCGGGATCGGTGTCGGAGCGTACGGTGCGAGCTCGTCGGTCTCATCGAGCGGTCTTGGATGGAGAAACGCGACGTAGTCCGAGGCAATCGCCAGCTCGGGGAGGATTCGCTCCACGACGAGATCCGCGACTCCCTCCGCAGTGAGCGGCGATGCGATTCCAACGAATCCGAAGGAGAGAAAGACAACGGCGAGTGCTCCGACACATCCGGCTCTCACGATGGAAATCACCTCTGCCCGATACTACAAGATCCGGTCGCCTTGGGCCTCCCCGCAATACGCTCTAGTGCGCACCTAGCAAGACCAGGATCATCCCTCGCGCTACAACCATGGGCTCAAGTGCCTTCCCGACCAGGACACACGGACACGG
>CBFCYU010000177.1:0-3832 GCA_965602415.1 uncultured bacterium
CCGACTGCGGCTACGCTGCCCACGCCGAGCTGTCGCTCGCGTTCGGCGGACGGCCGGGGCCGGCCCTCGCCGGACTGCGGATCTTCTCCCCGCATCGATAACGTTTCGCGGCGCCCGCGACAGTGGGATTCTGCCCATGCCTAGGCTACCATCATCCCCACCGTGGCGACGACCGATCTCATCCTGCTGCATGCTCCCAGCGTCTACGATTTCCGCGAACGCCCGATCCTGTTCGGTCCGGTGAGCGACGTCATCCCCTCGACGCAGATCTTCGAGATGTATCCGATCGGCTTCATGACGATGCTGCAGCATCTTGAAGAACACGGATACAGCGTGCGAATCATCAACGTCGCGCTGCAGATGTTGCGCAGCCAGCGATTCGACGCGGAGAAGCTGATCCGGTCCCTCAAGCCCCGCGCGTTCGGAATCGATCTCCACTGGCTCGTCCACGCGCAGGGGAGCCTCGAACTCGCTGCGCTGGTCAAGCGCCATCATCCGGAGACGCCGGTGATCTTCGGCGGGCTCTCGGCCTCCTACTATCACGAGGAGCTGATCGAGTACCCCCAGGTCGACTACGTCCTTCGCGGCGACTCGGCCGAGGAACCGCTCCGACAGCTGATGGAGGCGATCACGGCTGAGCGGTCGCCAGCCGACGTGCCGAATCTGACCTGGCAGGAAGATGGTGAGACAAGGAGCAACCCGATCTCGCACGTGCCGGCGTCCCTCGATGCGGTCTCGTTCGACTACGGCAAGATCATGCGCTCGACGGTGAAGCATCGAGACCTGTTCGGACATCTCCCGTTCAAGGACTGGCTCAACTACCCGATCGTCCTCGGGCTGTCGTGCCGCGGTTGCGTGCACCGATGCGTGACCTGCGGCGGATCGGCGAGCGCGTTCCGGCTCGTCTGCGAGCGCAATTCGCCGGCATTTCGAGGCCCGGAGAGACTGGCCGAGGACATCGCGGCGACCGCGAAGCTGATCAAGGCGCCGATCATCATTCTCGGGGACATCCTGCAGGCGGGAGAGGAATGGGCATCGCGGCTCCTCCGAGCGCTGAAGCCGCACCGGATCTCTAATCAGATCGCATTCGAGTTCTTCGCCCCACCGCCGAGGGGGCTTCTCGAGGAGATCACGGACTCCGTGGGTCATTACAACATCCAGATGTCGGCGGAATCCCACGACGAGCACATCCGGCGGAGGTTCGGCAAGAACTATGACAACGCGTCGCTCGAGACCACCATCCAGGACGCCCTCGAGCTGGGGTGCCTGAGGTTCGACCTGTTCTTCATGATCGGTCTTCCCGAGCAGACGGCCGAGTCGGTTCGCGGAACGCTCGACTACTGCGATCGCCTCCTCGCCGGCCTGCGGCCTGAGCACGTGAAGAGGCTTCACCCGTTCGTCTCCCCCCTCGCGCCGTTCCTCGATCCGGGAAGTGAGGCGTTCGAACATCCGGACCGGCTGGGGTATCGGTTGTTCCACCACAGCCTGGAGGATCATCGCCGGGCGCTGCTTTCGCCGAGCTGGAAGTACGTATTGAACTACGAGACCGAGTGGATGACGCGCGACGAGATCGTGGACAGCACCTACGATGCGGCGCTCTCCCTCAATCGGCTGAAGGCGAAATACGATCTCGTGCAGCCGCGGATCTCGGACCAGATCGAACAGCGCATCCTCACCGAGAGGGAGATCATGCACGGGATCGACGCCATCCTCGCGTCGGCTCCGGAAGACGAGCAGGCGTCGCAGATCGCCGCCCTGATGAGCCGGTTCGATCCCGTCGGCCCGTACACCCTCTGCGATGAACACGAGATGAGATGGCCGGCCAGGTTCTATCGATTCAGCCCCCTGCGCGTGATCCGAAGCGCCCTGTTTCGGCGAAGCTGACGGACCCGGTGAGTACTCAAGGAGATGACGCCATCTCTTCGCACGGCTGCCCCCCGGTGTCGCATGACAGCGCTTCGCGCTCTGCACTTCATGCTGGCAGTTTCGCACCGGATTGTCTATCCTGTGGCTGATCACAGCGCTCCTAGGAGGAACTGGTGCCACAGAATCTGAGTCGCTACCACCAATCGCTCATTGACCCGGACGTATTCAGCGTGACCTGGGAGTTCGTTCCGGGACGCGGTGCCCACGAGAAGAGCCAAGAGGCGGCGATCGCCGACGCCGAGCGGGCCGCGGCCGGAGGACGGGTGCACGCGGTAACGATCACCGACAACCCGGGCGGCAATCCGGCGATCTCGGTGGAGATGCTCGGCGCGGAGATCAACCGACTGGGGATCGAGCCGCTCGTCCACTTCAGCTGCAAGGACAAGAACCGAAACCAGCTCGAGGCGCTGCTCCACGGGATGGAACGGGCCGAGATCCGCAATCTCCTGGTGATGACCGGCGACTACACGTACTCCGGCTATCTCAGCCGAGCGAAACCGGTCTTCGACCTCGATTCCACCCACCTTCTCGGGCTGATCACCAGTATGAATCGAGGATTGGAGGTCCCCACGTTCAAGGGGACGGCGACGCTGGCCCCGACCCGTTTTCTGGCCGGTGCGGTCGTCAGCCCGTTCAAGGCGACCGAGCCGGAGTTGGTGACCCAGTACTACAAGCTGCAGAAGAAACTCGTCGCCGGCGCGAAGTTCATCGTGCCCCAACTCGGATACGACGCAAGGAAGTTCCACGAAGTGCTGACGATGATGCGGCACCTGGGCTTCGGCGACATCCCGGTCATCGGCAACGTGTACGTTTTGTCGCGGCCGACGGCGCGGCTGATGAACCAGAACGGCGTACCGGGTTGCGTGGTCACCGACAAGCTGCTCGAGGAGATCACGGCCGAGGCGCAGACCGAGGACAAGGGGAAGGCGGCCCGCCTCGAGCGCGCGGCGAAGATGGTCGCCATGATGCGCGGCATGGGGTTCGCCGGGGTGCACATTGGTGGACACGGGCTGAAATACGAACAGGTCGAGACGATCCTCGACCGCAGCGAGGAGCTTCACCCCGAGTGGCAGCAGCTCGTTGGCGAGTTCTCCTACCCGCAGCCCGACGGGTGGTACTTCTTTGAGAAGGACCCGGAGACGGGCCTCAACACCGATGTGCCGACCGACCGCTCGAAGAATCGGCCGCGCTCCCCTCTCAGCAATCGAGCATTCCGGCTCCTACACAAACTGATGTTCGAGAAGAACGGGCTCCTGTTCAGGCCGATGCGGGGACTGGCGCGAGCAGTGGACGGGTCGTTCCTCGAGCATCCGTTCGTTCGCCTCGAACAGCTGGCCAAGCTGTTCACCAACGACTGCATGCACTGCGGAGACTGCGGGTTGTTCGATACCGCGTTCATCTGCCCGATGAGCCAATGCCCGAAGGGCCAGCGAAACGGCCCGTGCGGCGGAAGCGTCAACGGCTGGTGCGAGGTCTACCCGGAGGAGAAGGAGTGCATCTACGTCCGGGCGTACCGTCGTCTCAAGCACTACGGAGAAGAAGCAACGCTGGAACAGGGGCAAGTTCCCCCCGTGGACTACGATCTGCGCCACACCTCATCGTGGCTCAATTTCTACATGGGCCGCGATCATACGGCCAAGCGACTCGGGATCGATCCTCCGAAGAGGCGAAGCGACAAGTAGAAGCATCGTGACGCAACAGGAAGACCCGCATCCGCCAGATAGAGGGCTGTAAAATGGTAGCCTGGGAGCGACAGCTATGGGCGTTCTCTTGACAAGATTCTCGTTCCGGCCTAAGCTTTCGACGTTTCGAGGGGAGGGAGGCATCAGGTGGGGTTGCGAAACTTTGCTCGGATTACCCGGGCTCCCTTCTTCACGGCCACCATCGTTCCCGTCCTTCTCGGCAC
>CBFCYU010000178.1:0-3825 GCA_965602415.1 uncultured bacterium
ACGAAAAGGGGAGCACCCTGATCATCGGGCGGGGCGTTGTCCCGTGCAATTGCGTTCAGGACTACGAGTGCCTCGTGGCGACTGGCGATCCGCTCGCCGAGGACGCGTCGCGCCAGGTGATCCTCGGAGCGAGCCTCGCGCGGAAGCTGAACGTGCAACCGGGAGACCGGATCAACGTCGCCACCGGCACCGTGTCGGGCAACTTCAACGCCGCGACCGTCGACGTCATCGGCGAGCTCACCTACAGCCTCGAAGAAGTCGAGAAGCAGCTCGGCCTGTTCCCGATCGCATTCGTCCAGCGCCTCCTCAAGACCGACGGTGTCGAACGGGTCCTGATCGGCCTCGAGGACCTCGACCAAGCCGGGCCGTTCTCCGCCCGGCTCCGGACGGCACTCGCCGACGCGGGGATTCCGCTCACCACCCGGACGTGGGAGGAGCTCAATCCGAGCTACGAGTCGATCCGTTCGTTCTACGCCGCGTTCACCGGCCTGGCGGCCGTCGGGATCTTCGTCTTCGTCTTCTTCAGCGTCCTCGAGGTCCTCACGATCTCGTTCCTCGAGCGAACGCGTGAGATCGGGACGCTGCGTGCCTTCGGTACGACCCGGGCACACGTCTTTCGCGGGTTTCTGGCCGAGGGAGCCGCGCTCGGGCTGATCGGCGGCTTGCTCGGCGTCGCAGTGGGAACCGGACTGGTGCTCGTGTTCAACGCGATCCGGGTCACGTGGACGCCTCCAGGCGCGGCCATCCCGCAAGCCATCCGCCTTCTGATCGGCGTCGAAGTCGTTCTTGTCCCGTTCGTCGTCGCCGTCGCTGCGACCCTGGTCAGTGCCGTCTACCCGTCGTGGAAGAACGCGAGGCTGCGGATCGTCGACGCCCTCCGCAGCACATGATGATCGTGGGAAAGGAGTCGCGATGTACAAGTCGATGATCGCTCTGCTCGTTCTTCTGCTCGTTTCGATCCCCGTCTTCGCGCAGGCGGAGCTCTCGGACGCTGAGCTTCTGCAACGCCTTGACGAAGCCCGTTTCTCCGACCGCTCGGTGACCAGCATCCGCGTCCGGATCACCTCCGAGACGCCTGACGAGATCCGCGAGGCCGAAGTCCTCGTCTATTCTGGCGAGATCGACGGTGCCTCTTATGCCCGGATCGAGTTCCTCGCCCCCGAGGAGCTGGCAGGTCAGATCTACCTAAGCACGCCGGATGCCACGTATTTCTACACCCCCGACCTTGACTTCCCGATCAAGACGAGCGCCACGGCTGAGCTGTTCGGCGACGCCGCCGTCGCGCAGACGAGCGGCATCCGGTTCTCCGAGGGATACACGATCGACGAGCGCCGCTCCGTCGTCCTTGAGGACGGGATGGAGCGTTGGGAGATCGATCTCGTCGCCGTCGACGACACCATCCCGTTCCAGTTCATCACGCTGATCGTCGACCCGGACGCGGCTCGCCCGATCTCGGCCACGCTGTACGGGCTCAGCCGGTTCCCGTTCTACGAGGTTCACTACGAGGCGTACGACACGCGCGACGGGACCGACCTCTACGTGGCGAGGCAGCGGATTGTCAACCTGTTCCTGGTCGGACGGCAGACGACCTCCGAGACCCTCGAGATCGGGACTGAGGAGCTCCCGCCGTCTTGGTTCGACCCCAACTCGCTCGGTCCGTCCGGATCAGCCGGCTAGCCGCTTTCGGAGGGGCGCAGCGTCGAGTATCATGACCCCTTCGCAATCGACGGGCCGGCTTTCGCTCTCCCAGTGAAGCCGGCTTGGTCACGCGGGAGGGCGGCGGACGGTGGACCACAGCGCGCAGCTCGGCTCGGAGCGGATCGGCCGGCTCCTCGTCCGGATGTCGGCGCCGGCCATGGTCGGCCTGATCGTCCAAGCGTTCTACAATTTGACCGACACGATCTTCGTCGGGCGCGGCATCGGCTCCCTCGCCATCGCCGGAATCGCGATATCGTTCCCCGTTCAGATCCTCGTCATGGCGATCGCGCAGACGTTCGGCATCGGAGCCGCCTCGATCGTCTCCCGCAGCCTCGGCGCCGGTGAGCCGGAGCACGCGAGACGGGCCCTCGGCAATCTGTTTTCCATCGTCATCCTGGCGAGTGCGGTGATCGCCGTCCTCGGAAGCCTGTACCTCAATCCGCTCCTGCGACTGTTCGGTGCGACCGACACGATCCTCCCGTACGGCCAGGATTACCTGCGAACCATTCTCATCGGCACACCGTTCTTCATGTTCGCGATGGCGACGAACGCCGTCGTCCGCGCCGAGGGGAACGCCCGCGTCGCAATGGGCACGATGATCATCGCCGGCCTTCTGAACATCGTCCTCGATCCGTTATTCATCTACGGCTTCCGGATGGGCATCCGCGGCGCCGCGCTCGCCACGGTGTTGGCGCAGGCGACGACCGTCGTCTACCTCGTCTACTACTTCGTCCGCGGCCGGAGCAGCTTGAGAACGAAGCTGTCCGACCTGCGACTCGACGGGAAGATCGTCTGGGAATCGTTCACCGTCGGGATCGGTTCGGGGCTGCGCAACGCGGCGGGCAGCTTCGCGACGATCATCCTGAACAACACGCTCGCCGCGTACGGCGGGGACACGGCGATCGCCGCGTTCGGGGTGATCAACCGGATGATCATGTTCCTCTTCCTCCCGATGTTCGGCGTCGTGCAGGGGATGATGCCGATCGTCGGGTTCAACTACGGCGCGAGGCAACTCGATCGGGCGCGACACGCGATCCGGCTCTCCGCCTTCGTGACGACGATCATGTCGTTCGCAACGACCGCCATTCTGATCGGCGTCCCGGGCTTGCTGATGCGGATCTTTACCAACGACGAGGCGCTAATCACGATGGCGGTTCCGGCGATCCGCGTCATCGTCATCGCCTTCCCAACCGTCGGATTCCAGGTGATCGCGGCCGGGATGTACCAGGCACTCGGCCGGCCGCTCCCGGCGATGGTCCTCGCCCTCCTACGCCAAGTGATCCTCCTCACGCCCCTCATCGTCATCCTACCTCGGTTTCTGGAGCTCTCCGGCGTCTGGACGTCGTTCCCGATCGCCGACGGACTCGCGGCGATCGTCACCGCGTTGATGCTCGTCCCTGCTTTGCGAACGCTGCGCGATCGCCGGGACGACGCAGATCCCCGGACCGCCGTCGACCCGATAGGACCTTAGTAGCCACCGCATGCGTACCGCCCAACGGATGGACACGCGTATGCGCGCGACCGGGGGCGAGTGGCTGCTCTCGAGATGACAGCCGCCGCTTCCCAACGTCGGCCCCTCCGTGGTAGAGTGGTGCGATCATCCAAAGGGGGGTTCATGAACTCGAAAAGGCATGCGGTTGTTTACGTGTTGCTCGCCGTGATCTGCCTGGTCCCGCTGGTCGGAGGGGCACAGGACGCAACGCCGATCGTCTCGGAGCCCGTGCAGGAGGCGGCCGAGTCGGCCGTCAATCAAGCGCTCACGTACATCGACAGCATCGCGACGTATCTCGGACAGGGTGTCCTGTACCTGCTCAATCTGATCACCAACGACAGGGTCTCCAGCGATCTGGAGAAACCGATCGGCTACCTTGCCTTCATCACGCTGATCCTGCTCCTGTTCGGCCTGCTCGACTTCGCCCGCAAGATCATCTGGATCGGGATTATCGTCGGTTGGGTGCTCTTGATCGTGCGAGTCATCCTCGACGCACTGAAGCTCTGAGGCTTCAGAGAACAGGAGTCTTCACCGCCGAGGTCCTGAGGATGTTACGGAAGCTCTAACCCCAAGTCCTAGTCCGAAGTTCCTGAGGCCATAGTAGCGGAACCTCCGTTGGGATGGGGAATAGCTCG
>CBFCYU010000179.1:0-3764 GCA_965602415.1 uncultured bacterium
CGCTCGTCGAGTCGGGATGACGATTGGGCAGGGTTCTCGCTCGTGGTCGCGGCTTCGGCGTGTGGTCGGTGCGGGTCCCAATGCGAGATGATGCGTAACGATGGGTATCCTGGGGAAGCGTTCCATGGTTCTGACGTGGTGCGTTGCGTGCACCGTTCTCGTTTCACTGGCGGGAGACGCGATGACCTACTACGTGTCCCCTTCCGGGAACGATGCATCGGGCGGAACAGAGGGATCTCCATGGCGCACGATTCAGCACGCGCTCGATGTTGTCGGCGCGGGGGACACTGTGCTCGTTCGCGACGGCACGTACTCGGAGTACCTCCAATCGGTCCGCAGTGGCGGCCCCGGAACTCCGATCGTCATCACCTCGTATCCCAGCGAGACGGCGATGATCGACGGAGCAAGCGTCGTCGGATGGAACACCGGCGTTACCATCACGCACGACCACGTTCACCTCGTTGGCCTGGAGGTCGCCAACTGGCCTTCTATCGGGATATGGGTCGAGGGATCCGGATACGTCGAGATCCGCGATTGCACGGTCCACGACATGGAGTACGGAATCGGCTTCGCCGCCGGGGCACACGACTTCCTCCTCGATGACGTTGAGATCTACGCGTTCGATTGGTTCGGTTTCGATGCATCGCCTTCCGGGGGATCGGATTGCTATAACGGAACGCTCCGGGACTGCGTTGCACACTCCGCCCGTGATCCTGGCTTGAACGTCGACGGTTTCGCTCTCGGGCACGGCAATCAGAACTCGTTTAAATTTGTTCGGTGCGAGACGTACGGGGTCTACGACGGGTTCGATATCAGCGCCGACGACACGCGGCTTGCTCAATGCTCCTCTCACGATAACGACAACGCTGGCTTCAAGAGCTGGGCCGATGACGTCGAGATCGAGAACTGCATTGCCTATCGCAACGGTGTCTGCAATCTCGAGATGGATTGGGACGGAGATCCGGGATCAACAACCGTGTGGGACTGCACGTTCTTCGATGCACCGGTGTTCAACATCTGGGTCGAGAACGCCGAAGACACCCTCGAAATGCGCAATTGCATCCTTGCCGGAGGCGAGAACATTGGACTTGCCTTCGAGCAGCTCGCGCCTCCGAGCTACATCGGCGACCACAACCTATTCCACAACCGCAATCCGGATCGCGTCATCACCGTCGGCTACACCGACGAATTCTCGCTCACTGATCTCGAGTCTGGCGCGTGGACCGTCTACAGTGGGGAGGACGGTAACTCACTGACGTCGTCGTCCGAGTCTGCCATCTTCGTGAATCCGGCCGTCCCGGATCTGCACCTCTCTGTAGGTAGTCCAGCGGTAGATTCGGGGACGAGTGTCGGCGCGCCCGTCGCGGATTTCGACGGGGTGCAGCGGCCTCAAGGACCGGCACACGATATCGGCGCGTTCGAGCAGGTCGCCGAGTCGGCCGCAGTGTTTCGCGTCGAATCCGATGGCGCTGTTCTCATGGACCGAACGCTTCACGCAGCCTGTTCTATGATATCAATCGACGCGTGGGGCAAGTTCGCTGCCGGTGCGGTCTCGAGACACGCAACGTTCTCCCAGTTCGACTTCTTCCCGGGAACACAGATACCATCAGGGTTAACCGACGACGAGGAGGCGTACTGCATCGAGTACAGAAACGGGTCGAAGCCTATGCCGCGGCCGTACTTGTCCAGTGAAACACTGCCCACTCCATTGCCATCATCGACATAGCTGATCTACGCAACAATCTTGCCTCCTGGCGCCGGCCGTGTCCCGACCGGCCGTGTCCAGAAGTCCGGTCCAGACCCAGCGTCGAATACGTCCACGTCATAGCCCAATTCCACCCTCAGCTGGTCTGAACCCTCAAGCGAGCTGCTGAAATGGAGAAGGAAGAACGTGGCGTCCTGCTTGTCAACATCTTCGAAGGACACAGTGGCTTTCAGCCCTGGGTCCACACCGATCTTGACAGGGGCAGACAACACCCTCTCGTTTCCCAATGCGCCTGCCTTCGTTTCGACCGCTGCCACCATTACGCCAATTAAGAGTGCGAGGAGTACCACTAGGTGCATTGGCGACGCCGCGCGAGCACTCCGAAGCATCCTTCCTCCTTCCCCGATGATCCCACCCTATCTCCCAGGAGGATGGAGGGCAAGCAGTGCTTGACCTCGCCTCGTACACGAGGCAACATGTACGAGCCATGTGGGTCAACCAGGAAGTCGATGCACTCATTCGATTCGGCAGACATCTGCAGTTCGAGACGAAGGACTCGAACGCGCCGCTCGCGTATGCTCAGGCTTGGGTGAACAAGCATGCGAGAGCCACTGAACGTCCTCGTCTTCACGCGTGAGTCGAGCGCGCCGTATCGTGCGCGGCTGATCGACTCAGAAGAGGCACGGTATCTGTTCTGCGATTCGGAAGATGAAGTCGCGGCGCGGATCGAGGAAGCCGATGTGATCCTCGGCTCGGTCCGCTTTCCGGCGCAGCTCCTGTCGCGAGCGAGTCACCTCGGGTGGATTCAGGTGACCGGCGCCGGCGTCGATGCGTTCCTCGCCCAGGCCAAGCTCTCGGAGGATGTCCTGCTGACACGGGCCGACGTATCGTACGGCGATCAGATTGCGGAGTACGTGATCGGGCACCTGCTGGCGCTCACGCAGCGCCTTCGGGATGTTCACCGACTCCAAGCCACGCGTCGATGGGAGCCGCTAACGGTCGAGTTCCTCAAGGAGTGCACGATGGGCGTTGCCGGCACCGGCTCCATCGGCCGTGTGGTCGCACAGCGAGCACGCGGGATGGGTATGCGGACGGTCGGCCTCTCACGAACGATGCGGAAGCTCGCCGGGTTCGACGCCTGCTACGGGCCGGAGCGGCTCTCCGAGTTCCTGCCCGGCCTCGATGTGCTCGTCCTCTGCCTGCCGTTGACGCCTGAGACGCGCGGGTTGATCGGTCGAACGGAGCTTGCGTGCATGAAGCGATCGGCGATCCTCGTCAACACGGCTCGAGGCGCAATCGTCGACGAGGCGGCGCTGATCGACGCGCTTCGGGAGAAGGTGATCCGGGCCGCCATCCTCGATGTCTTTACCGAAGAACCGCTGTCGCAGACGAGCCCACTCTGGATGATGGACAATGTGACGATCACGTCGCATCACTCCGGCCTCAACGTCCCCGAGGAGGTCATCGACTACTTCCTGGCGAACCTAGCTCGATTCCGATCCGGCGAGCCGCTCCACGGTCTCGTCGATTCGGAGGCGGGATACTGAGAAGTGGCATCCCGAAGTAGAATCGTCGCGGAGGAGGTCCAATGCTCACGAAGCTGGTGGCATACTGCGGTCTGGTCTGCACCGAGTGCCCGGCGTACATTGCGGAGCGCACGGACGACGATGCTCTCCGCGCGAGGACGGCGGTGAGATGGAGCAGGTCGGACTTCTCGGTCTCTCCGGAAGAGGTGAGTTGCGACGGCTGTGGGGTCACCGAGGGGACGCAGTTCAAGCACTGCGAACTGTGCGAGGTCCGAGGCTGTGCAGCGTCACGAGGGGTTGCGACGTGCGCCGAATGCCCCGACTACGCCTGCGCCAGACTGGAGAGGCTGTCCGCGATCATCGGTCCCGGGGCACGCGAAACGCTCGACCGTCTGTTTGCCGGCCCTGCGTCGCGCGACGCCGCAGTTTGATGACGCCAAGCTGTCGAAGCTTCTGCCTGTTGGCGGGGGTGCGTGCGCTTTCCTCGCTCCCCCCCAGCTTGCTGCGCGCAGAGTTCGCACGCATGCTTGGGC
>CBFCYU010000180.1:0-3754 GCA_965602415.1 uncultured bacterium
CACGTGGAAGCGGGCAAAGGAAAGGCCACACGCGACGTCCGAATCCCGCAATCGAAGAGCCTTGACAGTTTTAAACGGTACCTCATTGCTATTCACTTGTCTCATGTCTCCGTCATAGACTCCCGAGGACCGCTAATCGCCGACAGCTCTTGTTAGCACCTCGAACTCCGGGGCATTCTGAATCTGCTTCTTGACCGCGCAAAGGTTCACCGCTTCGGCAAGGGCATGACGGTACTTCGCGGGAAACTCCTCAGGCACCTCGATCTCAAGAGAGATCTTCCCAATGCCCTTGGCATCCTCTCTCTTGTGATGCTTCTGGACAATCCTTATCCCGTCTGTCGGAATCCCGCGTCTTTGGCAGAAGGAATACACATAGACGCCGGCGCAAGTACCCAGTGACGCGAGGAACAGCATGAACGGTTCGGGCGCGGACCCTTCTCCGCCATTGTCTTCGGACTGATCAGTTCCAATGGTGAACCCGCGGTATTCGGCGTTCACCTTCCTGCCACCGCCAGACGTGATGATCATGGTGCTCATGGCGATCTCTCCTCTCTCTCCCAGCTATCAGCCATTGGTACTGCGAGTCGACCCAATATCCGCTTGGGCAGGGCCTTGTCCCTGCGGAGAACGCGGTTGCCGTAAACGAGTCCCTAGTCACTCAATCGCTGGCCGCGATTGTAATCAGACGCTCATGACCTCCGCAACCACGATTCCTTCAGCTCCGCAAGTGAACCGACCATGGGTGGGTTGGCATTCGCTGATGTCTAGAGCCCAACTTGCTCGGAGTGTGCAGCCGATCTGTATCTGCTCATTGATCGCCAGGAAACCGCTAACGATCGCGTTCTACATTCAGTCCCCCAGGTTCCAAACACCAGTTCCTATCTCGGCCTTGGGGAACCTCACGATTCGCACAGCTATCTCTTCCCATTTGCGCATTGGTCGTTTACCCAGGCTCCAAACGATCGCGGAATCGCTGCCCCAGTAGTCACTTCCCGATTCGCCATTCCAGGCCAAGGGCTCAATAATCCACACCGCTGATCTGCTTGAGCTTATCTAGACGGTGCTTCGCGCGAACGTGCCGGATGGTGCCGGTGAGCCCTCGCACGACCAGGCTTTCTGTGACAGCCCCTCCGCCTGAGTAGTCCACGCCGCGGAGCAGCTCGCCGTCGGCGACACCGGTTGCTGCGAAGAAGACATCGTCCGACGCGACGAGTTCATCATGCGTCAAGACCCGATCCAGATCGAAGCCATGCTCCTGTCCGGCTCGACGCTCTTCTTCGTTTCGCGCGACAAGGCGGCACTGGATCTCCCCGCCCATGGCTCGCAACGCACATGCCGCCAGGATCGCTTCGGGACTCCCTCCAATCCCGAGGAGGATGTCGATGTGCGACGACTCCCACGCAGTCATCAGTGCCGCAGCGATGTCACAGGCAGGAATCAAGCGTATACGAGCACCGCAAGCGCGCACCTTAGAGATTAGCCTCTCGTTCCTGGGCCGATCGAGAATAACGACCGTCAGATCCCGAATCTTGTCGCCCTTTGCCCTGGCGACATTCGCTAGGTTGTCAGCCACTGGTGCGTTGATATCGACCTTTCCCCGCGCTTCGGGTCCAACCGCAATCTTGTCCATGTAGACAAGCGGACCCGGGTTGAACATCGTTCCGCGAGGAGCAAGCGCAACTGCTGAGATCGCATTCAGGGTCCCCATCGCCAACGGCGTTGTCCCGTCCACTGGATCGACTGCGATGTCCACCTCCGGGGGCTCGCCTGTTCCTACCCGCTCACCGCAGAAGAGCATCGGAGCGCTGTCCTTTTCTCCTTCTCCAATGACGACAGTACCGTTCATCTGCACCGTGCTGAGTACTAGCCGCATGGCTGTTACAGCGCATTGATCCACAACGTTCTTGTCTCCGCGGCCCATGTAGCGACCCGCAGCCAGCGCAGCGGCTTCAGTGACTCGTACGAGTTCCAGAGCGAGGTTCCGACTAGGCTTGGCAGGCACAGACGACCTCCTTTGCTGGGCAAGAGAGCCTAGCTCGACGGTGACACGGCGGTCAAACACGACACTGACCCGCCCCCCCGTTAGGTCCACTTCTACAGCAAGTCTAGTTGGCCTCGAGGGCCAGCTTGGTTGTCCTGCTCATCAGCTTTGCAGGCACATTTCTCATGAGGCAAGACCCTAGGCTTCGCCTTTCCAGGGCGCGATACCGAAAGGAGTAGAATGGGAACGATCGCCGGTGGCCCGACTGGATGCTGCGAATTGGTCGCCTCACCGCCCCAGCGGTGCACACCAGCGAAAGGATGTGCCCTCATCGCTTGGAAACAGCTCCCGCCAGCTGGCTCTGAACGGCCTTCCATCCGCCAGTACATGCCGTCTGATCGCGAATCGATCAGGCAGCTTGTAATGACCTGTGCCGATCAACGCGTCTTCCCGACTTGCCTGGCCAGTCACCGGAGGTTGGTATCGGACGTTCTCACCCGGTACTACCTGGACTTCCAGTCTTCGGCTTGCTGGGTCGTCGAAGGTCAGGGTTGCGGTGTTGTCGGGTATCTGTTTGGCTGCTTTTCGACCACAAGGAGGTTCCGCGCAATGGCGGGCCGCATCATACCGGCAGTCATTTTTCGAGCGGTTCTTGCCGGGGCGGTGTTCTCTTGCCCAGTGGGACAGCTGGCCTGGGCGGGTCTCCGCAGCTGGAAGAGCGGGCACGCAGTGAAGTCGCGAGCAGCGCTTGACTATCCGGCACACCTTCACGTTGGCATGCACCATGGCTACCGCCGACAGGGGTTCGGGAGGGATCTCGTCAACCGCTTCGTTGACCAAGCACGCGATGAGGGGATCCCGGGAATCCACGTCTCCGTCGTGGAAGCCAATCTCGCCGCGCGCATGCTCTTCCAGGACGTGGGATTCGATGTGCTCGGGCAGTACGAGGCCATCTTCCCGGGCTCGCCGCGCGCCCCCGTCCGGATGCTTCTACTGGGCTTGCAGATGTCGTCTCCTAGGGCCCTTCAGAGGGAGGGCTGCTCGTCGGGAGCGAGTGGAGGTGGTGAATAACGTCTCTTCAGCAAGCGGTAGGGCGGCTGGTTTCTCGCCTGCGCAGATGGCGCCGCCGACAGTGGCTGCTCGCCATACTCTCGACCTGCATCCTGATCATCTCAGGGATCTACACATATCTGCAAACACCCATTCTGTGGTTCATCTCTATCGAGCCCGGCATCGTACCCACCCATGAGGAGGCAGGCCCGGAGCGGATCATGGTCGTCGCCCCTCACCCCGACGACGACATTCTCGGGGTCGGCGGCACAATGGCTGAGGCAGCGGCCGCGGGAGCGTCCGTGCTCGTCGTCTATCTGACCAACGGGGATGCGAACCGAGCAGCGAGGCGGGTCATCACGATGAACCCGTTCCACATCCCGGCCCAATACCGTGCCTTGGGCTCGAGGCGCCAGAAGGAAGCAGTGCTGGCCCTCCGAAGGCTCGGGCTTGCCTCAGCAAACGCAGTGTTTCTCAACTACCCCGATCGCGGCTTGACTCCGCTTCTGAAGAATCACTGGTCGCCTGCCGACCCGTACAGGAGCCGTTTCACGAACCGGGATGCCAAGTACTCCGCTCAAGCCCTCAACCCCTCTGCCGACTACTGCGGCGCGAACATGGTAGAGGATCTCGCCTTCATCCTCCGTCGCTATCAGCCCACGATCCTCTACCTGCCCCATCCGGAAGATGCTCACCCTGACCATCATGCTGGCTATCGAGCTG
>CBFCYU010000181.1:0-3753 GCA_965602415.1 uncultured bacterium
CCGAGGACGAGGGGGACAGATCGCGCCAGCCGGTCGTTCGTTATCTCGTAGGTCGTGAGCCCGGCGATCGTCTCGAGTCTCGTCTGATGGTCGGCACCGCCGAAGACGCGGACATCTTCTGGTACCGTCGCGGTTACGCGGTAGCCGGCGGCCGGAAGGACGAATTCACCGCCACGTGCCTCGGAGGAAACCGCGATCGGATTCCAGCCGAATCGCCAGACGTACGTGTCGCGATAGACGCAGTTGTCGAGCGCGAGCGCGTTGGCGAACCTCGTTTCGAACTCGATGTTCAGCGTGACTCGCTCGCCCGGCCCGAGCGGGGCGGAAAGCTCGACAGCGAGGATTCCGTCGTCGAGGGAGTAGGTCTGCATCGTCGGCGGGAACGGTTCGAGGTGGTAGACGAGCGACTGATCGGTGGAGTCCGTCACACTGTGAATCCGGGTCCAGGTCGGATCGAATCCCGCGACGTACTGCGAATCGAACATCGCCGGGTGGACGTAGGGGTTCGGCTCGGCGCCCCAATTGGCGATCAGGAGAAAGAGAATCTCGTTCGTCGCTTCGTCAGTGCCGTTGACGTAGTCGACCTGCTGCGACCCAACGAGCATTTGCTCGAGCGGGTCGAGGGTCACTCGAATGTCGTAGCGAGTCGGATCCCCCGCTTCGTCGGCGTGTGCGAGTATGGACACCAGGCCCACGACAAGGACCAAAGCAAGCACTCCCCACATCCGTTTCATCGTCTCCTCCTCGTCTCCAACCGGCCGGCATCGAAGACCGGACAGAGCATGGTAGGGGAATCCTAGGGAAGGGTCCAGCGAGCGCTTAGCTAGCGATCTGCCTCGATCGCGTCGGCGATGGCCTCCGCGAATCCGCCCGGGTTGTCGACCATCATGTTGTGTCCCGATCCGGGGAGGATCCGAACCTCCACACCGTCGACGGCCAGGCGATCGACATCCGGATTGGGGACGTTCTCCTCGCCGAACAGGAACGTCCGCGGAATCCCCAGTCGGCGTAGCCGCTCACGATACGTTGGGTGACGCGGCGCGATCAGGGAGACGGCGCTTCGATGGAGGGCGGCCGGATCACAGGCCTGCAGTGTCCCGGCATAATCGAGAAAGCCGGTGCTTTGCATCTGGCTGACGAACTGTGCGTGTCCGTACGCGACGAACTCCTCCTCGGTCATCGAGGTGATCGACCCACTGACCATGCCCGGCCCCGGATCGAGGTTCCCTTCTGCGATGATCAGTCGGCCGACGAGGTTCGGCGTGGCGGCCGCAACCAGAACGGCGATCGATCCCCCCATGCTGTGCCCGACCAGAACGCACTCCGAGACGCTCGCGCTCCGCAGGCGCGCGCCGACGATCTCCGCTTGCCCTTCCATCGTGTAGCCGAAGCCGTTCGGCCGATCGCTGTACCCATAGCCGAGGAAGTCGATGAGGATCGAACGGTGATCGCGAAGTCGCGGATGGGCCGCTGCGCCGGGGAAGTACGACGACGAGGCCGATCCGAGGCCGTGCAGGAAGACGAGCGTTGGATCGCAACCAGGCAGGTCATGGTATCGCAGGTGGGCGCCGAGCTTCTCAACGTGGTATACGTTCATGCAGTCGTGACTTTGTCAGCCGATCGGGGCGACCGTCTTACGGTAGTCGATCCCACGTTTGCGGAGCCCGGCGAGGATGAATCGGACACATTCCGGGTTTCGTCCGATTAGCTCCGGCGGGATGATCCCCGGTTGTTCCCAGAGCCCGCCCGCCAGGAGCCGAGCGGCCATCGTTGCCGTGTAGCCGGTCGTTCGGGCCATCGAAGTCGTTCGTGTCACGGGATCGTAGCGATCGAGCAGGTCGTACGTGTAGCGGGTTCGCTGCCCCTCTCGGACGCCCGAGACGTCGACACGCATCACCGTCAGGTCCTCCTCGCCTTCCTTCAGTTCCCACATCGGGAACAGGAGAGCCGTCGCCATGTCGATCGGCCGGATCTCATGCCCATCGATTTCTATCGGTTCGTTCGCGAGGAACCCTGTGTCGCGGAGGAGCAACATCTTCTCTGCGTGGCCCGGGTAGCGGAGCGTTTTTTCGACCATGTCGGGAGCGCCGATCGTCTCGACGAGGGTTCGCAGGCCGTCGGTGACGAATGCCTCGAGCGAGCCGATTTCCTCGAAGTCGAGCAGCTCGAGGTCGCTCAGCGCCGGCTGGATCACGACCTTGCCGTCCATGATCAACCGGGCGGGCCGCGTGTACTCCTCGATCACGTCGATCGGTGAGAAGACGGCGCGGTACTCGTAGGGGGGGATCCTCTCTTTGGGAAGTCCGCCGACGTAGACCGCGACCGATTCGGCCTTATCGAGCAGGCCGTCAACGTATCCAACGAGGAGGTTGCTCATCCCCGGCGCGACGCCGCAATCGACGATCGCCCGGACGCCGTTCTCCTTCGCCAGTCGATCGAGTTCGAACGGATCCTCGGGGAAGAAGGCAATGTCGACGGCGTCGATCCTCGCCTCGATGATTGCCCGCAGCGTGCGGAATCCGAGGAAGCCGGGGACGGCGCTGACGACGAGATCGGCGCCATCGATCGCTCGTGCCACCGTGCTCGGGAGAGAGAAGTCGACCCGCTCTCCGTGGATCCCATGGTGCTCGATCAGGTGCGCCAGACGATCGGCGTCGCGATCGGCGACCCGAACCTCGAATGCCTCGTCCTTCGCCAGATCGATGGCGATCGCACTTCCGACGCGGCCGGCCCCCAGAACGACGATCTGCATGGCGACTTCCTCCCTGTGATTCCGCGGGATTGTACGGAGGTCCGATTCGATTCGCGAGCGCCTGCATGCCGAGGAAGACTCAAGCTGCAACGGATCGGAGACGCTCGCGCGGCAAGCTGGCCAGGAACGGAGGACACGATGCCGATCAACGAGGCGAGCCTGAGCGAGACGATCGATGCGGTCAGCGTGCGCTTGGTGAGCGGTGAGCCGATTTCGGTCATAGACCGCGATCACATCGTTGCGTGGCTTCTCGACCGCCAGATCCAGGCCGGACGTGACGGCGGGATGTTCGCGCCGTTCCCGGGCGAGTTCGAGGTGGGCGTTCGGCTGATCACGGGTGAGAGGCTTCGGACCCGGGTGGCGACGCGGAACGTGCTCACACTGGAATCGGCGCGGGTCCTGTCCGCACTGGCCGGTGAACGGGCGGACGTTCGAAGCGCGTTGGCGCGGACGTCGACGGCCATGCGTCACGCATGCTTCGCCGCCTCGCACTGCGTCATCGGCGAGTGCGCCCACTCCTCCATCGCGTACATGCGTGGGGCGGCGTCCGACCGGAGCGGGGATCATCGAAAGTGGATCGAGGACCACCTTCGGATCGTCAGCGCGCATCGTGACGGGACCGGTCGCTGGAAGCGATTTCCTTTCTACTACACGCTCCTCTCACTGCTGGAGGTGGGGACGCCGGCCGCGAACGCGGAGCTGGAGTACGCGAGTTCCGCCTGCCGGCGGGTGATCGGACGTGCGTCGACCGGCGACTACACAATGAGGCGAAGGCGGATTGTGGCACGCGTGCTCGAGGGCGGTTCGGCTCCGTCGGATCGGTCCAGCCTGCTCTGAATCCATCGCGGCTCCGCCGGCAAGAAAGAAAGAAGAGGGCGCAACGCTGCAGCGCCCTCCTCCAGACTCCTCTGCAGGGTTCCTACTTGTCGATCACGAGGTAGAGGTCGAAGATCCACTTCTCAGGATCCGGCTCCGAGTTGTTCTGGAGCGACTCGAGCCAG
>CBFCYU010000182.1:0-3707 GCA_965602415.1 uncultured bacterium
CCGGAACGTGGCCGGTCACGCTCCGTGTCGTCGACGAGACGGGGAGGGCCGATGCGGTCATGCGTGTCCTCGTCGTGGAAGATCCAAAGCCTCCGCAGGCGTCGTTCGACGTGTCGCCTACTGCGCCGTCGATCTTCGATCCGGTTCGGTTCATCGACCGATCGATCGGCGTTGACGGCTCGATCGTCGCATGGGAATGGTCCCTCGGCGACGGCCACGCATCGCGCGAGCCGGAGCCGATCCATCGCTACGAGGCGGTCGGACGCTACGAGGTCAGCCTGACGGTGAGCGACTCGGTGGGCTTGCGTGACACGCACACCGAAATCCTCGAAGTACAACGCACGCCAGAGGTAGTCCCCGTTGGCGACGTCTGGGCCCTGGTCATCGGGATCTCCGATTACGAAGAGGTCGAGGACCTTCCTTACGCGCGACGGGACGCGGAGGCGGTCGTACGGTGGCTCCTCGAAAACGATGTGCCGGTAGAGCAGATCCGCCTGATGACGGACGGCCAGACGGAGCTGACCGGGCAGGCCGGGCTGGCCATCACGCCGGCTACGCTGGTCAACGTCCGCGAGGGGCTCGGCTGGCTCCGCCGAGTCGCGTCTCAGGACGACCTGGTGGTAATCCACTTCTCCGGGCACGGATACCAGGGAGCGGACGACGGGATCGATGAAGCCGATGGGGTTGACGAGTTCTTCGTGCTCTACGATACACGCGCGGGCGCGAGGGACGACACGGCACTGCGCGACGACGAATTTGGCCGACTCCTCGATCGGATCGCGTCGAATCACGTCCTCGTGTTCTTCGACAGCTGCTATTCCGGCGGGCTGTCGCGAAGCCTTCCTCCCGGCCGACGTTCCTCGGGCGACGACCAGGATTGGTTCGGGGATCTCCGGTTGGAGGGACGGCTTGTGCTGGCGGCGTCGTCGGAAGGGGAAGAGGCATTCGAGTCTCCCCAGCTGGAGCACGGCGTCTTCACCCACTTCCTGCTCGAGGGCTTGGGCGGGGCGGCCGACGTGAACGCCGACTACCACGTCACGGTCTGGGAGCTGTACGAGTACGTGGCGGCGCGGGTCCCCGATTTCGTCCACGCGGAGCGCGGGGAGCCGCAGCATCCACAGCTCCTCGGAGAAGGGGAGACCCGGATTATTCTGTCGCTGCAGAGCCGTCCGCTGGATGCTGCGTTTTCGTATTGCCCCGCAGTCCCCTACGCGGGCGGACCGATTGTCTTCACCGACGAATCGGCTTCATCACGCATCATCCGGCGCGAGTGGGCGTTCGGTGACGGCGCGTTCGCAAGCGGCGAGCAAGTCGAACACGCCTTTCGGGAGGCCGCCACCTACGATGTGACGCTCACGGTGTCTGACGAAACGGGGAACCTGTCGGAAGCGCTGATCGAGATCCGCGTCGAACCCCCCGGCCGAATCATCGGGATCGATAACGCGGCCGGGCGGGTGATCATTTCGCTCGGAGACCGCAACGGCGTTCGCGCCGGGGATCGGTTCGCGGTCGATCGGGGATTGGACGACGAGACCCAGGCGAAACCGATTCTCGAGGTCGCCGAGCTGCTTGACGAGGATCGCGCCGCGTGCCGCGTCGTCGTCGGGATCGAGGATCTCCGAATCGACGAAGAGATCGTCCCAGTGGACGCTACGCCCTCCGTCCCGATCGAGCAGCGCTCGGATTAGGTCCCCAATTCCAGCATGAGAAGGAAGACGCGCTCCTCGCGGTGGACCTTCACGACGATCCGATCTCCCGGAGACTTCGTCGACACCAGATCACCGAGGTCCTGACAAGAATCGATCGGACGGGCGTCGGCGTAGGTGATCACGTCGCCGACGCGCAGGCCCTTCACATCGGCAATCGTTCCCTCGATCACCCCGACGATCCGGATTCCCGGGCCGTCGGTCTCGGTGCAGAGGATCCCGAGCCGTACGGAATCGCTTGAGTAGTCGAACGCGACCGTCTCGACCGGTCCGGCCGTCGCCGACGCAAACGGGATGCGAACCGTCGGCTGCCCGATGATCGCTCCGGCTTCCGTCCCCTTCGCGTGGTCCGTGCCGAGTGGATCCGGAAGGTAGACGTAGACCGTGATCCCTCCGTGCTCCTCCGTGAGCGGCGAGTGCGTCTTGCTGGGGGTGGCGAACCGGAACTGGAGGGCCTCGTCCTCCGAGATCTGCCATCCGGCGATCCGCACCGTCTGATGCGGGAGAAGGACCCACTTGCGATCCGACTCGTCGCCGCGAACCGGCGCGTTTCCGTTGCTGTTCAGACCGTCAACCGACAGGACGGCGCCCAGCGACGCGCCGGTCAGATTCCGCAGGACCACCCGGTACTCCTTCCCGAGTTCCGCGTTCAGCGCATGCGATTGCTCCGAGACGTGCTGCAGTCCAGTGAGGAAGTCGCACGCTGTCTCATCGACTTCCGCCGCGCCGCCAGCACAGAGTGACCGGAGGTCCGCCAACCCTTCGGCGTCCTCGGTCGCGATCGGCGCGATGCGCGACGTGATGAACCGTGTCTCGATCGTCTCCCAGCTTCCCCAACCGAGGAAGCCCCACGAGCGGAAGACCTCGATCTCCACTTCGATGAACTCCCCCGAGGCCGCATGGACGGCACATCCAAGGAACGCACACACCACCAGCAAGACAAGGACACCGCTCCTGTTCATTGATCCCCCTTTGAATTCCCTTCCAGTGCGTCGCCCATTATAGTGAAGGGCCGGCGGCAGACCCATCCGCTCAGGCGGCCTGCCGTCAACTGACGAGGGGTGATCGACGTGCCGATCCTCGATGTCGAACTCGTCCTTGTCGAGGGGGAGAGACTTCCACACGGCATGGCACAGCGGATCGCCGATGCGGTCGCTGAGATCTTCGCCTGCGGTCCGGGGAGGGTGTGGATCCGTCTTCACCGGCTGGGGGCGGCGCGGATTACGCGGAGAGCGGCGGACTCGCCGAAGGGGTGCTCCCCGTCTTCGTCACTCTCCTCGTGGCCCGACTCCCGGATCGGCGCACGCTGCGGGCTCAGGCAGAGCGATTGGCCGCCGCGATCGCCGTGGCCTGCTCACGTCCGCGAGAGAACGTCCACGCCCTGTACCTGCCCGAGGCCGCGGGACGGATCGCGTTCGGCGGCGTCCTGCTGGAGGACTGAGGAAGGAGAACCCTTCCGATCCTATCCCTGCGAGCGCTTCTGGAGCTTGGCCCACGTGTCACGTAGGGTCACCGTCCGGTTGAAGACGGGGCGGTCGCCGGTTGTGTCGGAATCGACGCAGAAGTAGCCCTTTCGTTCGAACTGAAACCGGTCCCCCGGTTCGGCACTCGCGAGGCTCGGCTCGAGCTTGCAGCCCTGATTTACCACGAGCGACTCCGGATTGAGGTTGTCGAGCCAGTCTCCGCCTTCCTCGACCTTGTTCGGGTTTTCCACAGCGAAGAGCGCATCGTACAGCCTGACCTCGGCGTCGACCGCGTGCGGTGCCGAGACCCAGTGGATCGTTGCCTTCACTTTTCGGCCGTCCGGCGCGTTCCCACCGCGCGTCTCCGGGTCGTACGTGCATCGGAGTTCGATGATCTCTCCTTCCGCATCCTTGACGACCTCGTTGCAGGTGATGAAGTAGGCGTAGCGGAGCCGAACCTCCCGTCCCGGGGCGAGCCGGTAGAACTTCTTCGGCGGATCCTTCATGAAATCCTCGCGCTCGATGTAGAGGACCTTTG
>CBFCYU010000183.1:0-3693 GCA_965602415.1 uncultured bacterium
AACCGGATCCGCCACCGGGTCCTTCCCGAGCTGGAGACGATCAACCCGAAGGCCGTCGAGGCAATCTGCCGCGGATCTCTCCTTACCGCCGAAGCAGAGGAGGCAAGCCGTTTCCTGGTCTCGATGCTCTGGGGTGCTGCCTGCTCTGAGGAAAGCGAGGACCGGCTGGCGCTTCGGCGGGGCGCGCTGACCTCGTATCCTCCGGTGGTGCAGAAGCTCCTCCTGAGAGAGGCGGCGCGGCGCGTCCGCGGAAACCTGTCCGGCATCGAGCATGACCACGTCGAGTCGGTCGTCCGGGTGATCGCTCCCGAACCGTCGCACGGGGAGTTGTCTCTGCCCGGGCTGCACGTCCGCGTGCAGTCCGACGAGATTCTTCTGACTCGAGGCGCCGAGGCCTCGCCCGGACCGTGGGCGTTCCCCGTCGACCTCGGGGAGACCGAGATCCCCGAGCCGCCGATCACGCTACGCCTTGAGATCGTCGAACAGGAACCGCCCCAGATGAGCACGACCGACCGATGGACCGAGCTGGCCGACGCCGACCGGATTGCCTACCCGTTGGAGCTGCGATCCCGCCGAGAAGGAGATCGCTTCGTTCCGCTCGGCTTGGGAACGAGCATGAAGCTAAAGGACTTCCTGATCAACGAGCGCGTGCCGTACTTCGACCGCGGTCGCCTCCCACTTCTGCGCGATCGGGAGAAGATCGTCTGGATCGTCGGCGTCCGCCTCTCCGACGAGGTTCGAGTCACCGAGGCGACGCGGAGGTTCCTGCTGATGCAGGCGAGGGAGTGTTCATGCTCATCACGCTCCTGATCTTCATCGGCTCGATCATTGTTCTCGTCGGCCTCCACGAGGCGGGGCACTTTTTCGCCGCCAAGCTGTCGGGCGTCCTCGTGAAGGAGTTCGCCATCGGGTTCGGGCCCCGCCTCTTGTCGGTTCGGGGCAAAGAGACTCGGTACTCGCTTCGGGCGATACCGTTCGGCGGGTACGTGCGGATGGCCGGAGAGGACCGACGGGAGACCGACGAGGCGATCCCCGGCGACCGAATCCTCTACAACAAGCCTCCGTATGTGCGCGCCGTCATCAGCCTCGCCGGACCGCTGGCGAATCTGATCGGCGCTTTTCTCGTCGGGCTCCTCGTCCTTTGGTCGTTCGGCGTGCCAATGCTCCAGGTCGCCGACGTTATCCCGAATTCCCCCGCCGCCGAGGGACTCCTCTCTGGAGACCGGGTTCGGTCGATGGACGGAACGCCGATCTTCGACCGCGAGGACGTCACCGCGGCCATTCAGCGCTCCGGCGGCTCGCCGATCGAGATCGAGCTGGAACGAAACAGCGAACCCCTGCGACTCATGGTCACACCAACGTATGAGGAGGACGGAAAACGTTACGTCATCGGCGCGTACTTCCTGACGAACACGTTCACCAACGAAGTCACGGAACTCGCTCCGGCGGCACCGCTTCGCCTCGCCGGGCTCCGCACGGGAGACCGGGTCGTTGCCATCGACGGTACGTCAGTCGACACGGCGATCGACTTACTCACCCACTTCGAGGATCCAGACGTTCCGGTCGATGGGATCCTCACAGTGCGGCGCGGAGACGCGACGCTCGAGCTGCCGCTTTCTCCGGCCCAAGCGACGGCGGGCGAGCTTCTCGTAGGTGTGACGTTCGGAGATCTGGGCGTGGTGCGCCGGCGTCCCGGACCGGTCATCGGCCTGCGCCTGGGCGCCGAGCAGTTCGCCGGAAACGTCGGTCTCCTCGTGACCTGGATGCATCAGCTCATCTCGGGGGAAGTCGCAGCGGACGAGGCAATCGCCGGCCCGGTCGGGCTCGCGCAGCTCCTCGGGCAGGGTGCGCGGATGGGAGCGGTCGTCTTCTTCAATCTCCTCGTCTTTCTCAGCATCAACTTCGGGCTGCTGAATCTGGTCCCGTTCCCGGCGTTGGACGGCAGCCGGGTCGCGTTCGCTCTGTACGAATGGGTGAGGGGAAGGCCGATCGCGCCCGAGCGGGAAGGCCTGATCCACGCGATCGGCTTCGTGATCCTGCTCGGCGTGATGATCCTCGTGACCTACCAGGACATTGCCAAGCTGTTTCGGTGAGGATCATGGCGATATCCTGGTAGGTCACGCGGACATCGTCAAGCTGTTTCGATAAGGCAGACGGCCATCGCGGCGATCCCGTCGCCGCGCCCGAGAGCGCCGAGGCCCTCGCTGGTCGTCGCCTTCAATCCGATCCGATCCTCTGTGAGGCCGAGGACCTGGCTCAGCGCCTTCTTTATCGCGGGAACGTGAGGTGTCAGCTTCGGCCGCTCGGCGACGACCGTGACGTCCACGTTGACCGGCGCGTAGCCCGCCTCGCGGACGAGGCGGATGACCTCCTCCAGCAATCGCAGGCTGGAGATCCCGAGGTACCGCTCGTTCGAATCGGGGAAGTGAATCCCGATATCACCGAGTCCGGCCGCTCCTAGGAAAGAGTCGCAGATCGCGTGGGTCAAGACGTCCGCGTCGGAATGCCCCACGAGCCCGAGCTCGAATGGGATCGCCACCCCGCCGAGGATGAGTGAGCGATCGGTCGCGAGCCGATGCACGTCGTACCCGATTCCGACCCGTCGATCACTCATCCCCGATCTCCTTCTCGATTCGTTTGATCACGTCGAACGCCATCCCACGCCGGAAACCCCTTCTCATCAGATGGTTCGCAGTTCGATTCCGTCTGCGATCGGGATCGATCCCTCGCAGCCGCTCGAGCCGCGTCGCGGCGAGATCGCGCGCCAGTTCAAGCTCCCGGACGGCAGGATACAGCTCCCCGAGGGCCGCGTCGATCATCGACGGGTCGATCCCCTTGTCATGCAGCTCCTGTGCCACCGCGGCGCGCGACAGCGGGTGATGGCAGAGCCGATCGGTGATCCACAACTTGGTGAAGGCGCGATCATCGAGGAGCCCGGCATCGAGTGCGGTGCGAATCGTCTTCTCGATCGCGTCCTCGTCGTGCCCTCGCTCCTTCAGCCGCCGCCGGACCTCAGACACGCTCCGCGGACGCTCGCGCAACAGACGCGTCAGGTCGATCCAAGGATCACTCCTCGGCGTCCGCTTCACCCGCATCCTGAGCGACCTTGGCGGGAACTTTCTCTTCCAGTCCCGCTTTGACTCGGATTGCCGCCTCGAGTTGATCGGCCAGCGCCAAGTCCTCTTCCAACGCCAGGGCACTGTTCCCGATCCCCTGACCCAGACGCTGATCTCCGAACGAATACCAAGAGCCGCTTCGTGAGACGAGGCCGAGCGCCTCGCCGGTGTTGATCAGGTCGCGCGATCGAACGATCCCCCGGCCGTAGATAATGTCGAACGTCGCCTCCTTGAACGGCGGAGCGACCTTGTTCTTCACCACGCGCACGTTGATGTTGTGCCCGATGCGCTCGGTCCCCTCCTCGATCCTCCCGGACCCCCACATCTGGAGTCGGAGCGAGGCGTAGAACTTGAGCGCCCATCCGCCCGAGGTCGTCGTCGACGGCCCGAAGCGCGACGTGCTGATCTTCGACCGCATCTGATTCGTGAACACGACGATCGTCTTCGACTGGGAGATCGCGCCGGAGAGCTTCCGCATCGCCTGGCTCATCAGGCGAGCCTGGAGACCAACCGTCGGCTCGCCCATCTGGCCCTCGATCTCGGCCGTCGGGACGAGAGCGGCAACCGAATCGATCAC
>CBFCYU010000184.1:0-3664 GCA_965602415.1 uncultured bacterium
GAAGCCTCGACCGTCGCCGACTACATGAAGCTGCTCTGCCGGGATCGCGGCTAGCTTCATAGCCGCGATCCCCGGTCGCGGTTTACCGCGTGACTCATCAAGCGGCAAACACGCGGTCGGCAACCAAGAGCCACCCGGTCCGTGGGCCATGCCACGCGTTTGGGGGTCAATGAGCGACAAGCGCACGAAGGCGATCCGGAAGAAGCTCCTTGACTGGTATGCCGTCGAGGCGCGCGACCTCCCATGGCGCCAGACGGAGGATCCCTACGCAATCTGGGTCTCCGAGGTCCTGCTCCAGCAGACCCGCGTCGAGACCGTTTTGTCCCACTACGAGCGGTTCCTCGAACGCTTCCCGACGATCGAGTCCCTCGCCACCGCTTCCCTCGACGACGTGCTGAAGGCGTGGGAGGGGTTCGGGTACTACCGACGCGCCCGCAACCTGCACCGTGCGGCGAAGATCGTGATGGAAGAGCACGACAGCCGCCTTCCCGCATCGGCAAGGGAACTCCGCGACTTGCCCGGAATCGGACCGTACACCGCCGGGGCGATCGCCAGCATCGCGTTCGGGCTCGACGAGCCGGTCCTCGATGGGAACGTCGTCCGCGTCCTCAGCCGTCTCTACTGTGTTTCCGGCGATCCGACACGGGCGGCCACGAGAAGCCAACTCCTACGAGAGGCACAACTTCTCGCGAGCTGCGGCAAGGCTTCAGCCATCAACCAGGGTCTGATGGACCTCGGCGCGCGGATCTGCCTGCCGCGATCGCCCCGCTGCCACGAGTGCCCCATCGCGCCGCACTGTGATGCACATCACACCGGACGTGAGGTCCTCTTCCCGAAGCGGCGTGCCCGCAAGGCCGTCCCGCACATCGATGTCGTCTGCGGAATCGTGTGGGACGATCGGCCGTTCTCGCCAAGCGCGAAGCACCTGATCGCCAAGCGCAATGAGGACGACATGCTCGGCGGTCTGTGGGAGTTCCCCGGCGGGCGAGTCGAAGAAGGTGAGTCGCGCGAGGAGGCGCTGATCCGCGAGCTACGCGAGGAACTGGCGATCGACATCGACGTGATCGGTCCGTTCATGCACCTGGATCACGCCTACACGCACTTCCGAATTACGCTGTACGTCTATCACTGCCGGCACACCGGCGGAGAACCGCAGGCGATCGAGTGCGCCGATTGGACGTGGGCTCGGCCGAACGAACTCGAATCGTATGCGTTCCCGACCGCAGATCGGCGGATCCTCGATGCACTACGCGAAGCCGGGGCGACTCAGTAGGGCCGAGTCGCCGACAAGAACCCTTCGGCTTCTTGTGTGGGTGAGGAGGCGACCTGGCTGGCTCCGCCGAGCCGCTCAGAAGGCAATCTCCAACCCCAAGCCGAGAGACGCCAGACCGCCATGGACGTCTACGACGAGCAGCAATCGCGCGATGGGCGCCAGCTGAAGGCGCAGTCCCCCGGCGATGTAGCCCCTGAACTCAATGCTCCCGCTGGCAACCGCGTCGAACGGAAGGATCGATCGATAGGTGACGAAGATCGGCAGGAACGGGGAATGGCTCTCGAACAAGATCTGCACGAAGACGCCCCATCCGTTCCCGAGGAGATCCAGGCCAAATCCGCCGCCGGCTCCCCAAGCGAGGGTGGACCTGTCCGGCACGTGAACCGATGTGATCTTGACGTCGATGAGGGTCCCCACCCACTCGCTGGCTCCCGTTCCGATCTCATTCGACCAGCCGCTGTGAATCCCGAGGTCGAGCCCTTGGAGGAGTCCGATCGCCAACCGGCCCTGCGGGACGATGTACCACGTGCCGCCCTCGCCGAGCTCCGTCGTGGCAAGACCGAACCCGAACGTTAGAGCGACCTGGTGCTCTCCAACCGGGCCGGCCGTCTCGAACAGATTCAACCCGTACGCCGCCGCCGAGCAAACCCCGATGAGTGCGATCGCCACAATCAGTCCACGTCTCTTCATGCCCGAATCTCCCTCCATTCGGCCTACGCGCCAGTCTCCGTCGCGCACCTATGCCCTGTCAAGGAGATCGGTCCCGGCGGGAGCCCCCGCTGCTACAGCGCGGAATCTCGCCGCGGCGGGCGGCGCCCGATGTCGACGGCGAAGCCGAGTGGCGACACCCGGAAGTCGACCTACAGCAGGGATCGCGCCCGATCGGAGATCCTCGCCATCTGAGAGATGCTGGGCAGACAGCCTCTCAGCAGGAGGGTGGCGGGAATCAGCCCGACGCACAGGATCCAACGGATTCGCTTCTGCATCGCGCCTTCTCGCCGTGCGTGGCAAACCGACGTAGCTCTGGCGGAACGAAACGGAGAATGTCAACCACGGCGTCGATGCGCTCGAGCAGACCGGCAATCAGGCTGTTGCGGCCAGGCGCAAGCAATGGCGCGCGAGACCGGTTCCCGTTTGCCCGATCGGCAGGCGAGGGCTATGATGTGTGGATTTCGAGCGAGCGATGGGGGAGGCGGATGGCTGGACATTCTAAGTGGGCGAACATCAAGTACCGCAAGGAGCGGCAGGACAAGAAGCGCTCCAATCTGTTCGGCAAGCTGATCAAGGAAATCACACTCCAGGCCCGCAGTGGGGATCCGAATCCGGAGAATAACCCCGGCCTCGCACAGGCGCTCGAACGCGCCAAGGCGGCGAACCTGCCGAAGGACAACATCGATCGCGCGATCAAGCGGGCGACCGGTGGCCTCGATGGCGTCAACTACGAGGAGGCGACCTTCGAGGGCTACGCGATCGACGGCATAGCCGTCCTCGTACGCGTCGTGACCGACAACCGGAATCGAGCCTCCGCCGCCGTGCGCCACATCTTCAGCAAGCACGGCGGGAGCATGGCGTCGGCCGGAAGCGTCGCCTGGCTGTTCGACCGGAAGGGGGTCGTGGTCCTCGCCGATCTGCCGGAGGACACCGATCGGGACGAACTGGAGATGGAGTTGATCGAGGCCGGCGCCGACGACATCGAGGATCTCGGCGAGGCGATCGAGGCAACCTGCGATCCGTCGGCCCTATCCAATCTCAGCAACGCGGTCCACGAGCGGGGCGTGACCCCGATCCGGGCCGAGGTGACGATGATCCCCAAGAATACGGTCCACGTGGACGGAAGTTCGGCCGAGAAGGTGCTCAAGCTGATTGACGCCCTCGACGAGAACGAGGACGTCCAAGAAGTCTTCGCCAACTTCGATGTCGACGACGAGGTCTTGGAGAGGCTCAACGCATGAGCGCAATGGGATGGGCACGAAACAGTTGGGAAGGAGGAACCCAATGAAGAAGCGTGTGGGGGTTGTCTGTGTAGTACTCAGTCTGCTGGTGCTGACGTTCGGCGCTACGGCGCAGCCGGCGAATCAAGCATGGATTCCGGGTGTCGCCTCGTTGGCCCTTCCAGGGTTGGGGCAGTTCCTCAACGACGAGGTCGACAAGGCGTTCTGGCACTTGGGGATCGCGATCGCCCTCGACGTCGGCGCGTACTACGTCGCGGCGCTCCTTCCATTCAGCCAGTACACCTACCCGCTCGTGGGGCTCGTGCACCTCGCGTGGGGGCTCTACAGTGGATTGGATGCATACAACGTCGCCAAGGACCAGGGATTCACGATCGGCGTGATCGAGAACGGCTTCGCCTTCTCCTACAGCTTCTGAGCCACCCCCAAGCGGCGAAGAAGA
>CBFCYU010000185.1:0-3621 GCA_965602415.1 uncultured bacterium
TCGCAGATCGACGCGCACTTGCTGACATCTTCTCCGATGTGGGCAGCGACCAACGCCTACGCAACTTGCGAATCCACGAAGCCGCGATCAGATACGGGTACACACTGACGGCGATCTCCAAGTACTTGGGCTTGCATCCGGCGACTCTCAGCCGGATCGTCAAGTGTGTTGATGAAGAGAAGCAGTCCCAGGAACGAGAGTCTCATCCTCCTCCGGTTTCGAGCAATTGACGACAAGGCGGGTGTGAGGCATACTGTACGAATTGTACGATTCGTACAGATGCGGGAGGTGGGTGATGAAGACGCTCAAGGCTTCGGAGACGCGGATTCCTCCTGACGCATTCAACCGTGTGGCGTATCGCGGTGAGCGTGTGCGGGTGGATCGCCGCGGCGGGAAGAGCGTTTACCTTGTTTCGGAAGAGGATCTCGAGCTTCTGTCTCGTCTAGAAGATGCGTACTGGGGCGAAGACGGAAAGCGGGCGCTGGACGAGTTTCGGCGCGGCGGCCCGGCGGCGGTTCCGTTCTCCGATTTGCGGAAGAAGCTCGGTCTGTAGGACGAGGGCACGTGGTACCGCGTCGAACTCACTCCGAGAGCAGCGAAGGAGTTGGAACGCCTGCCGAAGCGAATCCAGAAGAGAGTTGCGCGGTGGCTCGATGTCCTCGCAAAGGATCCGCGTTGCCGAGTATCGAAGAAGCTTGAAGGCGCACAAGATCTCTATCGCGTTCACTCTGGCAAGGACTACGTGATCGTCTACAGCATCGTCGACGATGCCGTGCTCGTTCTTGTCGTGCGCATTGCCCATCGCCGCGAGGCCTACCGGCGGCTGTAGCGAGCAGGAATGCCGGGGGGCTGGCAGCTGATCGAAGGTGTTTCGCTCCTGCGCGTCAGAGGCGGGTCGGCCGTACGTCTGCCATCAATTGGCAGTCACTTCGCTGCTGCCCCTCACGAAGGTTCCGATCGAGCCGGACAGAGGCGGCCGAGTCTCCACGTCGAATCCGAAGACGAGCCGCAAGCCAGGCAACCCATTTGCGATGCGGTAGCTCGTTTGAACCGACCAAGCCGTCCGGTCTTGGCGTAATCAGATCCGGCTACGGCCAGTTCTGGCTACACACGGACAGTCTGCAGCGGGGTCTACGCGAACGAGTCCAGCAGTTTCATGAAGTTGCGCTTCCGTTTGAACACCTGTCGCAACGTTGCGACGTACTCGCGAAATCGTTCCTCCTGTCCCTTGCTGCGAAGAAGGCGCTGGATGCTTTCGACATGTAGGATCGCCTCCTTGTAGGCGGCGTTGTTCGTCTGATTGACAAGGCGAGCTACCTCGTCATTTCGGATGCGGAGCGCGTCCTCCGGATGCTCGTCCTCTCGCCGGTCGGCGAGTTCCAACCACTGGCTGAGCGAGCACCCTCCGTCACACGCTTCCTCCCACGCGGTGTCCGTGTCGTTCTCCCACAGGTGCACTGCCACGAGGGTCGAACCGGAATTCACCGAGCCTGTTGACCACTCGATCCCTCCTGTGAACCAAGCGCCCCTCGGTTCTTCGTTTCGAAGGTGGATGAGTGCTTTGTCTCGCCATGTGGGCCAGTTGTGGAGACGGTCCGCCTGCGCCTTCAGACTCTTGTACTCCCCCAAGCCAGGGCGATCGACGAAGCTGCGCCACGTGAGATCCAGCGCGTCCTGTTCGCGTCCTAACCTGCGATACTCCATGACGACGAACTCGCACAAGCGAGGGTCTGTTCGATCGGGGAACGTCTCGACGCCCCTCTCTGCCCAGGCTACCGCCTGGTCCAACGCACCGGCCGCTTTGCACGCTTCGGCGATCTTCAGGAAGCGATAGGAGCTCGATAGGTCGCGACGCATGACATCGATCAGTGCATTCAGGTCCCCCGATTCGGTTGCCATCGCTTCCATGATCGCGGTCAGGCGAAACCGGTTGCTCTGGTATGCTCCGCGTTCCTCGCCGGGCCCGAGAGCTGGCACCTCTTCCCACTCGGTCTCGGCCAGCTTCCGGTACTCAGCAAGGCCGGCCTCGCCGAATACGTCGGTGTAGGTTCGCACGGCGTCGTAGAACGTGTCCCACTCCCCAGAGAGCTCCCAATCAAAGATGCGCCGTGCCAGTTTGATCGGGTGTGGCTTCGCGGCGACGCAGGCGGCGTGGTGGAGCGTTTGCAGATCGTCGAGGATCGGCCGCATGTGCCCGTCGGAATCGTCCATGTGTTCGAGCGCCCGCTCGACACGCCGGAGGGCGTATTCGATTAGGGGAATGGCCTCTTCTGCGAACCCCGCTTCGAGAATCTGACCGAGACTGTGCACAACCTGATCGATTCCGCGGGCGAAGTCGGCGGCCAGGCGGTAGTCCACGAACCCTCCGGTTCGGGTCGCCGCGGTGATGGCTTGCCTCACCGCCTTGCGGTCGAGCGAATCGGCGCGCGTCGCTGAATCCAGGATGAGGCGCTGCATCAGGCCTTCGTCCCACAGCGCTCGGTCGATGACCAACTGCTCCAGCGCGGACCGCTCCATGTGAGCAACATGCCGGCGAATACGCTCGAGATCGGTGATCGGATCGGCCGAGACATGGTCCGACGGCGTGCTGTCTGCGCCCTCGATGTACGTCAGCCCCACGGCGACGCAGTGCTTACAGAAGACGCCGTCGTCTCCCATTGGGCAAGAGCAGTCCGCCTGAATGCGATCTTCGAGAACGGTGAGGCGAACGCGGTACAGCTGCTGTCCCTCGACGCTGGCAACGATGACGTTGCCGTCGACAACAAGGCTCCGAACGCGTCCTTCGTCGAAGTACGCTGCGCCCCGCGCCCATGAGCGAGGGTCGGCCATATCTCGGAGGAGTTCTCTCGACAACTTCATATACATCTCCTCGCCTGGTGACGTCACCGCGGATTGTGCATTGTACGACACGAGATCGGAGGGACCAGCGCGCCTATGGTTTGATTCCTGCCCACTGCTAGAGGATGCAGTTGCCAACTGGCGAGGTCTGTGTGTCGTCATCATCGAGAGGATTCCGGGGCAGTTCGGTGCTGATTTGCGTTTGCCCGTGCCGCCCATTGTCGATTCAAGCAGTGGGGGTCAAATCTTGTCTTTTGACATTGACAAGACACGACTGACACTTTCCTCTGGGCTGATATCTGCACGATCCTTGCTGATCGCCTACGAGAACGCAAGCGCTCTCGCTGAAAAGACATCTGCCTACGCGCACGCGGTACGTTGTGCTCAATCCGGTCCGCGCGAAGCCTGTACGTCATCTACGTCATTCGGCGAGGGAACTCCGTATAATGGGACCGCTCAACTGGCAAGGAGAGACACGATGAAGAGAGACTTCAGTGTCATTATCGAGCAGGATGCGGATGGAATCTACGTTGCATCAGTCCCCGCATTGAAGGGTTGTCACACGCAAGGAGCCTCGCTCGATCAGGTGATGGAACGGATCCGCGAAGCCGTCGCGCTCTGTGTCGAGGAGCAGGGGGAAGACATCGAGTCTCTCGACTTCGTCGGAATCCAGACCGTCTCTATCGGTTCATGACAAGGCTTCCGCGCCTGACAGGTGAGCGGCTGATCAAAACCCTCGAGAGCGCAGGCGGAGGTCTCGGTTCCCGAGAACGTGACAACGGA
>CBFCYU010000186.1:0-3612 GCA_965602415.1 uncultured bacterium
GGATTACCCGGGCTCCCTTCTTCACGGCCACCATCGTTCCCGTCCTTCTCGGCACCGCGGTCGCCTGGGGCGAATGGAACATCCATTGGGGGCTGTTCGCAGCGGTTTTAGTCGGCGCGATCGCGATCAATGCCGCGTTTGACATGAGCAACGACTACTTCGACCACCGCTCGGGGACCGATGCTGCGAACCGAAACCTGACCCCCTTCAGCGGCGGCAGCCGAACCATCCAAGACGGCATCCTGAAGCCGAAAACGGTACTTCTGGCTGCTCTTGCGTTCTATGTCATCGGCATTGGGATCGGACTCTACCTTGCGGCAACGAGAGGCTGGCCGATCCTCGCCCTCGGAGGGATCGGCGTCTTCTACGCATTCTTCCACAATGCGCCCCCGTTCAACCTCTACAAGCGTTTCCCTGGGGCCGGGGAGCTCGCTGTTGGGATCGGCTGTGGACCGATCACCGTGCTGGGGGCCTACTACGTGCAAACGCAACGCTTCTCGTGGGGAGCATTCTGGATCTCGGTGCCGGTTGCCTTCTTGATCACGGCTCTTCTCTACATCAACGAGTTTCACGACGTGGAAGCCGACCGAGCTGTCGGGAAGAAGACACTGCCAGTCGCGCTCGGACGAAAGCGCGCAGTGTGGGGCTACGCCACTCTGGTTGCTGCTTCCTACGTGGCAATCCTAGCTGCCGTCGGCGCACGCGCACTCCCGCTGACGCTCCTCTTCGGACTTCTCTCGCTCCCACTTGCATTTCGGGCGGTCCGCGGCGCGTTCCGCCATCACAGCGACACGCCTAAGTTGATTCCGGTGAGCGCGGCAACGATCCAGATCCACCTGATCACCGGGTTGCTCCTGTGTGCCGGATACGTCGCGGCCGGTCTCTTCTGATGATCATCGAGACGAGCAGCAGCCTTGCGAGTGCTCTGGCACAGGTCGAGGAGATGCTCTGCGATCTCACGTCGAGCGACGTCTCCCTCCTGAAGCAGGCCAGTGCGCATATCGTAAGTGCAGGAGGAAAGCGGCTTCGCCCTCGTGTGCTCTTCTTGTCATTCGAGGCAGCCGGCGGTGACGACCTGTCTCGCGCCACACCGGTTGCAGCGGCGATGGAACTAATTCACACCGCGTCCCTGGTTCATGATGACATCAACGACCACAGCGAGATGCGCCGGGGTCGAGCAACGATCAACGCCCGATGGGGGGACACGCTGGCGCTCCTTACCGGCGACTTCATCTTTCTCAAAGTGCTCAACCTCGTCGCCGGATTCGACGCGGATGTGATCCGTGTGCTGGCGAAGGCCTGCATCGCGTTGGTCGAAGGAGAGACACTTCAGACGGCGACCCAGAGCGAACCCAGGATGACGGAGGAAGACTACTTGGAGGTCGTGGGACGAAAGACCGCGTCTCTATTCTCGGCCTGCGCCGAACTTGGCGCGATCGTTGCCGAGGGGTCTCCAGAGACACGGAGCGCACTAGCTGACTACGGATACAGCCTCGGTGTCGCGTTCCAGTTGAGGGATGACGTGCTCGATCTCATCGGGAGTAGTCAGCGCCTGGGGAAGCCGGTGGTGCGAGATCTGGATCAAGAGAAGATGAGTCTGGCGATGCTCCACGCCCTCTCGGAGTCCGAGGAGGCGCGCGAGATTCTCAGAAGCAAGGATCGAGACTCGGTGCTCGATGTTCTGGAAAACACAGGGGCGCTCGACTACGCGCTCCGGCGGACCAGAGAGTACTCGGAAGCGGCTAGGGATCAGTTGGACGTGTTGATGCCGTCTGCGGCCCGGGATGCGCTGGCTGCGCTGACCGCATTCGCAGTGGACAGGGAGGAATAGCGGGAGCCAGCGCGGCGATGTGGCTGCTCCGCTTCGAACGAATGGCGAATAGGGGGACGAGATGAGCAGACCTCGCAATCAGGGCAGGCAGTTCAGTGAACGCCACGCGTGGAAGATTCGACGATTCGTATTCTGGGCAGCGATTGTCGTCGTCGGAGCCGTGGTCGTGGTCGCCGCAGCGTTTCACTTCGACGAGTTCACGGAGGGGCACTGGTTCTGCGGGAAGCTTTGCCACGCCAACCGACCTCAGGGGATCACTCTTGAGGTGTCGAGTCACGCCAACGTCGAGTGCGGCACGTGCCACATCGGCCCAGGCCTATGGCCCAAAGTCGAGGCCAAGATCCTCAGCATCAGCGAATTGGTGTCGACCATTGCCAACAGTTATGACCGCCCGATCGAATTGCCCGTGGAACGCATGAAGCCGGCTGACATCGTCTGCGAGCAGTGTCACTGGGCGGAGAAGGAGTATCCGGAGCGCGTGCACATGACGAGTCGCTTCGCGAGCGACGAGGAAAACTCGGTGACGCAGACGGTCCTGTCCGTTTACGTCGATGAGGTAAACCAGGTCGGGGCGGCCGGAGCCCACTGGCACGTCGAGAACACAGTCTGGTACGCCAGCACCGATGAGCTACACGAGGAGATCCCGTGGGTCGCGGTCGAAAGCGAGGACGGTATCCTGGTCGAGTACGTCGACGAAGGATCCGGCCTCTCCGCAGATGAGCTGCAAGGCCTGCACCGAGAGGAGATGGATTGCCTCGACTGCCACAATCGGGCCGCCCATCAGTTCCGCAATCCGGAGCTGGTGCTCGATGAGGCGTTGGCGGATGGCCGGATTGACTCCGAACTCCCGTTCGTCAAGCGGGAGGCCATGGTCCTCCTCTCCGGATCGTATCCTTCCCAGAAGGAAGGGATCGCACGGATGGCCGATCTGACCGATTTCTACCGGTCCGAGTATCCGTCAGTCCATGAGTCGATGAGCGAGGAGATCGGGCGAGCGGTGGAAACCCTCGAGGAGATCTACCACACCACGGTCTTCCCCGAAATGAACCTCACGTGGGACGTCTACGCTGACAACCTGGGGCACAGCGACTCCCCCGGGTGCTTCCGATGTCATGACGGGGAGCACGTTGCCGCCGACGTCGGGCCTATCCCGCGGGACTGCACGGCGTGTCACTCCCTGCCCAGTTCTCCCACGGCTCAGGAGACAGCGCCTGCGTCCACACCGGCCGCCCCTGCCGAGCAGCCCGTCTCCGCGGAAGTCGTCGTCCCTGCAATCTCCCACACACTGGAGGGCCGGGAGCAGTGCCTGATGTGCCATCAGGCCGGTGCACTGGCCGTTCCAGCGTCTCACGAGGGGATCGGCAACGAGACGTGCACGGCGTGCCATGGAGCCGGCGGAACCTGATCGGACATCCACGCGACCGTAGAATGGACCAGGGACTCTCTTAAGTCCGCAAGGGCAGGACGCAGAAGCGTCCTGCCCTTCTGTGAGATCTCCCCTTGGCCGACGGAATGCTTGCTCGGCGTTGATGTCTGAATTCGCTTCTCAGACCGGGCGGACTCCTGCCGGAGACTGATTGTGGGTCATATGCCATCTGTTTCTCTGTCGAATGACAGAATAGCCGGTGGTTTGTTGAACCCCGCCCGCGGGGCGTAGTACAATACTTGATAGTCGTGGCTTACAGGTTTGTACCCGTCGGGTACTGTGCACCCAAACCTTATGGTCAAGGAGAAAGGGGGCCGCGGGGAGCATCTCAAGAGGTTCCAAGAATCACCGTCAG
>CBFCYU010000187.1:0-3605 GCA_965602415.1 uncultured bacterium
CGGGCCGAAGCCGAGACGAAGATCCGCCACGCCCAGGCCGAGGTGAAGGCCCTGATGGACGCGGGGATCATTCCACCGCCTGCGGCGGCGTAGGCGTAGAGCGATTCGAGGAAGTCCTTTGAACGAAGGCGGCTCCCGGTCCCGCAAGGGGTCCGGAAGCCGCTTTGCCGTTCCAGTCAGTTTTCGAGCTCATCGCCGGCCGCCACCGATTGGGCAAGAGCGTAGATTTAAGTCCCCTAGGCCGGAGCCTGAGGACTGGTTGTAGAACGAGCTCGTTGGCCGTCGCGCGGTGAGCAGTGTCCGTATCCGGTGCGTCGTCAAGCCAGCGAAGCCCGTTGGGGTCTAGCATTCGCCGGGCAGCAGGACGTGGGAACCAGCTCTGGTATTGGACCCGATTCCGGCGAGCTGATCAAGTCGGGTCGAGGATCGCTACGGCCGAGCCAAGTCGCGCGTCTCAGTCGACGGCTCGTCGGGCGATCGCCTCCTTGTACCATGCGAAGCTTGCCTTGGGGATCCGTTTGAGGCTCTCGAAATCCACATAGACCAGTCCGAACCGCTTCTTCAGGCCGTACGACCACTCGAAGTTGTCCATCAGCGACCACGCGAAGTAGCCACGAAGTGGGATGCCCGCATCGATGATCCGTGTCGCCTGCTGCAGATGGCGTCGCAGGTAGGAGATGCGTTCCTCATCTCGGACGCGGCCGTCGGCATCGACGACATCGGGGTAGGCCGCGCCGTTCTCGGTGATGTAGTAGGCGGGGAAGTCGTAATCCCTACCGAGACGCTCGAACACCTCGTACAATCCCTCGGGATACACCTCCCACCCCATGTCCGTCTTCTCGTCTCCGGGATGGACCGTTCGCGGCGCGTTCTCGGACTCGGCCACCGCGTCGCTTCGCGCGACGTGACGCGTATAGTAGTTGACACCGAGGAAGTCAATCGGAACGGCGATCTGCTCGAGATCGCCCTCTCGGACGAACGACTCGAGAACGAAACGGTCATACGGAACCTCGGACGGGTATCCCCGGCCGAAAAGCGGATCGAGGAACGTCCGGTTCAGAACACCGTCAAACTGCCGTGCGGCCAGCTCGTCGTGGGCGCCCGGTGAGGCAGCGTGCGCCGGGTGCAGCACGAGGGTGATCCCGACGTCTGCATTCGCTGAGGCCTCGCGCAGGATCGGTACGCTCCGGCCATGCGCGAGCAGAAGGTGGTGGGTCGCAGCCAGCGCCTCTTCCTCGCTCCGATGGCCGGGGGCGTGACGTCCTTGGCGGTGACCGATGAAGGCGCTGACGAACGGTTCGTTCAGCGTAGTCCAATCCTTGACTCGATCGCCCAGTCTTCGGGAGACGACATCGGTGTACTCGCAGAAGGCGTCGATCGTGTCGCGTGCCGGCCAACCTCCCCGATCCTGAAGCGCCTGTGGCAGGTCCCAGTGGTAGAGCGTCACGAACGGACGGATCCCCTCCTCCAGCAGACCGTCAACGAGGCGATCGTAGAACGACAACCCGTGGTCGTTGACAGCGCCCGTCCCGGCGGGAAGCACGCGCGGCCACGAGATCGAGAACCGGTAGGCGTCGAGGCCGAGATCCGACATCAGCTCCACGTCCTCGCGCCAGCGATGTGCGTGATCGCACGCAACATCGCCCGTTGTCCCGTCCTCGATCGTTCCCGGCGTGTGGACGAATCGGTCCCAGATCGACTCGCCTTTGCCGTCCTCGTCCCACGCGCCTTCGATCTGATAGGCCGACGTTGCGGCGCCAAGCACGAACTCTTCGGGAAAACGGGCTTTCGTCACGAAGCATCTCCTAAGGTGACAGTCACGCTGTGCGTCGCACGATCCTCAAAGACCGGAAGGACGGTCCCGACGATCTCCTCTCCATCGACTTGGATCCCCCGAACGCCACGCGTCGCGCCGTCCGGGTTCTCGAAACGGATGTCGTAGGTCGCACCGCGAAATCGGCGGACGACGTGATACTCGCGGATGTCAGCGGGGATGCAGGGATCGATTTTCAGGCCGTCGAACGTCGGTCGCACCCCGAGGATCCATTGCGTCGTGGCGACGTAGGCCCAAGAGGCTGTTCCCGTCAGCCATGAATTCCTTGCCCGGCCGTGGTCACGGGCGTCACGGCCGACAATCGTCTGAGCGTAGACGTACGGCTCGGATCGATGGATCTCGCTGATTCGCTCACGCCTGGTCGGGTTGATCCGCAGCGCGTAGTCCCAGGCTCGGTCTGCACGCCCGAGAAGGCACTCGGCGATCACCACCCAGGGATTCGTGTGGCAGAAGACGCTCCCGTTCTCTTTGTAGCCCGGGGGATACGAGCTAATCTCTCCCAGGCCGGGCCGGTACGTCGTATAGGCCGGCTGAAGGAGCAGGATCCCGTGTTCGGTGGCCAGCCGCTGTTCGACGGCATCGAGCGCCGACGCCGCCCTCCCATCGCCGATGCCGATCCCCGCCATCGGACAGATCCCCTGCGGTTCAACGTAGATCTGTCCCTCGTTGTTCTCGTGTGATCCGACCTTCTCGCCGGCCGCGTCGTACGCCCGGAGGAACCACTCCCCGTCCCAGCCGTGCTGATCGACCGAGGCGCGCATCGCGTCGACCGCTGCTCGAAGGCGATGCCCCGTGGGCGCGTCACCCCGTCGCAAGGCGATCTCCGCCAGGTCGTCACACGCCAGACAGAACAGACCGGCGATAAACACGGATTCGGCCGTGTCCCCGTCTCGTATTGGCGCGGTCTGAAAGGACTCGTCCGGGTCGATTGAATGGCTGTTCAGATTGAGACAATCGTTCCAGTCAGCCCGTCCGATCAGTGGTAATCCGTGCGGCCCGAGCCGATCCAGCGTGTAGTCCGCCGCTCGAACGAGGTGCTCGTACAGCGGTTCGCTCGTCTGACGATCGTCGCCGTAGGCCACCGATTCCTCGAGGATCGGCCAGTCCCCGGTCTCCTTCAGGTACGCCGCTGTCGCGTGGATCAGCCACAGCGGGTCGTCGTTGAAGCCGCTTCCGATCGCGTCGTTCCCCTGTCGCGTCAGCGGCTGGTACTGGTGGTACGCACCGCCCGAAACGAGCTGTGTCGATGCAAGGTCGAGAATCCGCGCGCGCGCCCTGTCCGGAATCATGTGAACGCAGCCGAGTAGGTCTTGATTCGCGTCTCGGAACCCGATGCCGCGACCGATCCCCGATTCGTACCGCGAAGCGGAGCGCGACACGTTGAACGTGACCGCGGATTGGTACGCGTTCCACGTGTTGATCATTCGGTCGATCTGTGGCTCGGGTGTCTCCACCTGTAGCGCGGACAGCCGCTCATCCCAGTGTGCGCGGAGGCCTTCGAGGGCCTCGTCGACGGCATTCGCGTGCAGATACTGCTCGATCGTTCGTCGAGCGTCGGCCATGGCGGGCGTCCCCTCGCAGAGGCCGCCCTGCCGCTTGTCGGGGTTCTCGTGGTAGCCGAGGAGGAAGATGACGCGTTTCGTTTCACCCGGCCGAAGGTCGAGACGCACGTGGTGCACTCCGACGGGGGAGCCGCCGACTTCGATTGAATCCGAAGTCGCGCCCCGTTCAACGGCGAGCGGCTCGCCCCAACCGCGGTAGGGTCCGAGGA
>CBFCYU010000188.1:0-3587 GCA_965602415.1 uncultured bacterium
AGCTGCTCAAGCTAGCCGTTGATCGCGGCTTGAGCCGCGTGCCAGGGGCAACTCTGCGAGTTGCTTGTGCGAAGCCTCAGCCGGCGGCTGAGGCTTCGCGTTGTCGGCTACGCACCGAGCGCGGCCTGTATGCAGCGTGGGAACTCGCCACTCCGCTGCGAGTTCCTTGAGAGAAGCCCGACGGAATCGTCGGGCTTCTCTGGCGGCTCATGCTACGATTGGATCGCGGCCTGTATGCAGCGAGGGAACTCGCCACTCCGTTGCGAGTTCCTTGAGAGAACGCCCGCAAAGCGGACGTTCTCTTCGCAGCTCAGGCTAGGTCCTAATCGCAGCCTGAGCTGCGGCAAGTCGTGCGATTGGCACGCGGTACGGGCTGCAGCTGACGTAGTCCAGGCCGACGTTGTGGCAGAAGGAAATCGACTTCGGCTCACCGCCGTGCTCCCCGCAGATGCCGAGCTTGATGTTCGGTCGGCCCTTCCGCCCGAGCTCGCAGGCCGTCGCGACGAGCTTCCCAACGCCTGCCTGATCGAGCACCTGGAACGGATCCTTCTCGTAGATTCCCATCGCAACGTAGTCTTTGAGGAACTTGCCGGCGTCGTCGCGCGAGAAGCCACACCCCATCTGGGTAAGATCGTTCGTCCCGAACGAGAAGAACTCCGCTTCCTTCGCGATCTCATCGGCGGTTACCGCGGCGCGAGGCACTTCGATCATCGTGCCGATCAGGACGTTCAGCTTGGTGCCTTTCTTCTGTTCCACGTCAGCGATCGTGCGTTCGACGATCGCCTTCTGGTTCGCCAGCTCCTTCACGTGCCCGACGAGGGGAATCATGATCTCGGGCTTCGATCCCTTGACGGCCACGGCCGCCTCGCAGATGGCCCGCGTCTGCATCTCGGTCACTTCGGGGTAGGTGATCCCGAGCCGGCAGCCGCGATGGCCGAGCATCGGATTGAACTCGTGCAGCGCCTCGACGAGGCGTTTGATCTCGATCGGCTTGACGCCCATCGTCTCGGCCATCTCCTTCTGTCCGACGGCGTCTTGAGGCAGGAATTCGTGGAGCGGCGGATCGAGCAGCCGCACGGTGCACGGCCGGCCCTTGAGCGCCTTGAAGATCCCGACGAAGTCCTTGCGCTGCAGCGGAAGGAGTTCCCGCAGCGCCTGCTTGTACTGCCCGATGGCTTCGACGGCGTCCTTGTCGCCCTTGCACGCCTTCTGCAGCGCGGTCAGGTCCTCGATGCCCTTCTCCTCGCGCAGCTTCTTCACCGTCTCCGCCACGAGAATCAGGCGTCGGAACGAAACGATCCGGTGCCCCTCGAAGAACATGTGCTCGGTTCGACAGAGGCCGATTCCCTCGGCGCCGAACTTCACTGCGACGGCCGCATCGTGCGGGGTGTCCGCATTCGTACGGACGCCGAGCTTTCGGTACTTGTCCGCAAGCTTCATGATCGTGCCGAATGGACCGGTCAGGCTCGGGTCAACGGTGTCGATCTGACCCTTGTAGACGGCGCCGATCGATCCGTTGAGCGAGATCCAGTCGCCCTCCTTGATCGTCACGCCGCTGCATGTGAAACGCTTCGTCTTGTAGTTGATGTTGACGTCTCCGACGCCGGCGACGCAGCATCGTCCCATGCCCCGGGCCACGACGGCGGCGTGGGAGGTCATGCCTCCGCGCGAGGTCAGAATCCCGGCCGCGGCGTCCATGCCGCCAATGTCTTCGGGGCTCGTCTCGGTGCGGCAGAGGATGACGCGCTTGCCCTTGGCGGCCCACGCCTCGGCATCCTCGGCGGTGAACACGACCTGGCCCGTGGCGGCGCCCGGCGAGGCGGGAAGCCCGACGGCGATCTGCTGGGCCTTGTCCTCCGATGCTTTGACGAACACGGGATGCAGCAGCTGATCGAGGGAGGCTGGATCCACACTAAGGACCGCCTGCTTCTCGGTGATCAGCTTCTCCTTGGCGAGGTCGGTCGCGATTCGGACGGCCGCTTTGGCCGTGCGCTTCCCGTCTCGCGTTTGGAGGATGTAGAGCTTCCCATTCTCGATCGTGAACTCGAGGTCCTGCATGTCCTTGTAGTGCTTCTCCAGCCGCACGCGGATCCGATCGAGCTCCTTGAATGCCTTGGGCATGACCTCCTCGAGCGACGGGAACTTCGCCTTCCTGTCCTTCTCGGAGACGCCTTGGGACTTCGCCCACGCCCGTGATCCTTTGAGCGTGATCTCCTGGGGTGTGCGGATACCGGCCACGACGTCCTCGCCCTGGGCGTTCACGAGATACTCGCCGTAGAAGTACTTGTTGTCACCGGTGGAAGGATCGCGGGTGAACGCGACGCCGGTGGCGGAGTTTGCGCCGCTGTTGCCGAAGACCATCGTCTGCACGTTGACCGCGGTGCCGAGCAAGCCGCGAATGTCATTCAGCTCGCGGTACTTCGCCGCCCGCGGGGTGTTCCATGAACGGAAGACGGCGTCGATTCCCGCCATCAGCTGTTCCATCGGGTTCGTCGGGAACGGCTTGCCTGTCGCCTTCCTGTACACCTTCTTGTATCGCTCGATCAGATCGGCCAAATCCTTGACGGTCAGATCGGTGTCGAGTTTCGTTCTGCGAGACTTCTTGACGGTGTCGAGCTCACGTTCGAACGCGTGGTGATCGACGCCCATCACGACGTCGCCGAACATCTGGATGAATCGGCGGTAGGAGTCGAGCACGAAGCGTTCGTTCCCGCTCGTCTCGATGAGCGCCTTGATCGTCGACGGCGTGAGGCCGAGGTTCAGGACGGTGTCCATCATCCCGGGCATCGAGACGGCCGCCCCCGATCGAACCGAGAGCAGGAGAGGGTTCGGACCCGCCCCGAATGTCTTGCCGGTAACCTTCTCGAGCCGCTTCAGCGCGGCCTCGATTTCCGGCTTCATCGCGGCGAAGAGCTTCGCCCTTCCGAGCTTGTAGTAGGCGTCGCAGGCCTCGGTCGTGCAGGTGAAGCCTGGGGGCACCGGGAGGCCGAGGCTCGCCATCTCGGCGAGATTGGCGCCCTTGCCTCCGAGCAGCTCCTTCATCCCTCTATCGCCTTCCACACGCTCCTTGCTGAAGGAGTAGACGTACTTCATTCTTGGTGCACCTCCATGCGTGCTCTTTACGGTGTTTCGCTGTCCCTATGCTGAAAAAAGCGCCTCGACGAAGTCGTCGGCCGAGAATGCGTGTAAGTCATCGGCGGTCTCGCCGACGCCGACGAACATCAGCGGGATCTTCAGTGCATCCCAGATGGACAGGATCCCGCCGCCTTTCGCCGTTCCATCGAGTTTCGTGAGGACGATCCCGGTTAGGCCGATCGCGTCGTTGAAACGCTCCGCTTGCGAGATTCCATTTTGTCCGGTCGTTGCGTCAAGCACAAGGATTCGCTCGTCCGATCCGCGTCCCAGCTTCGTCTCCACCCTCCGGTCGATTTTCTTCAGTTCTTCCATCAGATTGTGCTTCGTCTGGAGTCGCCCGGCCGTGTCGATGAACAGGACGCCGCCGGTGCGGATCGCATGATCGACGGCGTCGAACGCGACGGCAGACGGGTCTGCCCCGGGGCGGTGCTTGATCAGATCCACGCCGATCC
>CBFCYU010000189.1:0-3533 GCA_965602415.1 uncultured bacterium
CCGACGTCATCAGGAGAGTAGATGATCTTGGAACGATCGAGCGCGGCAAACTCGCGGATCTTATCGTAGTTGCAGGCGACCCACTAAGTGACGTCTCCGCGTTTCTTCAGATTCAACTTGTTGTCAGGGATGGCATCATCATGCTTGATCGTGAGAGGAAGGAGTGCACGCCTCAACGATGAAGTTCATCACCACGACACAGCCAACTGTGCGATTTTCACAGTCCACCAGGCTCCAGACTACCATACTGTAGACAGAACGAAGGTTCTGTTCACAGGCACGTAGGCTCCCCAAGAACGAGGTTGAATGCCTTTCCTATCGGTATTCCCCTCAGTGCATGAGACTCCGAGTCGACGCGTATGAGTGGAGAGCTTGCCCGAGCCGTTGACTGGTCATAGGATGAGGTGAGAGAATCCTGATGCCGATATATAGCAACATAGACAAGGAACCTGCCACTGTGCAAGAGGGAGAGCGAGGAAGCAAGCGGCAGTCTCTTCCTGATAGTGTGCGAGGCTGCACGCTAATCATGGTTTGGCATGGAAGGGGAACAATGTGATCTACTTCATTGGAGGACCTCCAAGAGTTGGGAAATCGATCATAGCCGCGGAGGTCACGAGGCGAAGTGGTATCAGTGCCGTTTCGACTGACTCTCTGGGGGCAGTGTTGGAAACCGTTGTAGATCCGAAGAGAGATCCAGGTCTGTTCGCTGTCAGCCGGTTCAACGAAATGGCTGAAGCGGATAGGATAGAACTCCTTCTGAAGGATCCGACCAGGCGTATTGAATACCAGCTAGAGGAAAGCGCAGCGGTGTGGCGAGCCGTAGAACCCTTCGTTCTGACGGAGCAGGAAGAGGGGCGGGATCTGGTTACCGAAGGCGTCGCCATTCTTCCAGAGTTGGTCAATCGACTTGTGGGCGTTGATTACCGGGTAGTGTTCGTTGGGAATCAAGCACTCACGCAAGAGCACAACATCAAGAGAAGTGCCAAGGAGAACAAGCATGACTGGATGAGGCATGCAAGCGATGAGTATGCTGAGGCCTTCGCCGGATTTGTGGTGGAAATGAGCCGCTACATCGAGAGAGAAGCCCGCAGGTACGGCCTTCAGTATTTTGAACTGCAGGGAAAACCGTTCGCCGACGCAGTGGCGGTAGCGGTGGACTTGTTGTTGGGATAATCCAGAGTCGAACAAAGGGCTGGAGCCGACGGCGAGGACGCCGCGGCTCAGCCATCTTGCTACGGCCTCGGAGAACCACGATCTCCGCATATCGGCCGACCTCCCGGAAGCATCACTCACGGTCGGTCTTCAGCTCATCCGTGGCATGGATTACCGGGGAAGATCAGGAGACGATTCCGAGACGCCGAGGGCACACACTTCATTGGTTGTGTCGGACGGCTCCACGAGATCGAGGAGGTAAGAAGATGCGCAGGGCATTGTGCGTTGTCATCCTTGCTGGCGTTGTCCAAACCAGTTCGATGGGGGGGCTCGCAGCGGACTGGTCCCCAAGCGCCGCGGATCTGCAGGCATTCGACGTTGTTTGGCAGACGATCGCCGATACCTACTTCGACCGAGATTTCGGAGGATTGGACTGGACAGCAGTTCGCGCTCACTACGAGCCTCTCGTGTCGGCCGCGTCGGATGCGACCGCGTACTTCGGGCTCCTGAACGAGATGGTGTTTGAACTCGGACGGTCACACTCCGCCGTGATCCCCCCTGGAGACGCGGGTCTCTTCCTGCCCAGTGTCTACGCCAGCGGTTCTGCCGGATTGGACGTTCGTTGGCTGAACGGCGAAGTCGTCGTCACGGCCGTACAACCCGGATCCCAGGCGGACGAGGCCGGCATTCGCGCTGGTTTCAAGATCCTCTCGATTGACGGCGCCAGCGTCCAGCAGATCATTGGCGAGGCGGAGGCTTTCTCCGCCCCGCCGTTCAACAATCAAGGAATTGGCCAAAGCGTCAACAGCACTCTCCTCGGGAAGCTGCACGGCGTCGCGGGCACACTGCTGATGCTGACGTACCATGACAACCAAGGAGAACCGTGCATCGCCAACATCACTCGCAAAGAGCGGCGAGCCGCCTCGCCTGCGACGGATGGATCCCCCCCGACCTACCTCGAGTTCGAATCAAGATGGCTCGATGACTGCATCGGGTACATCCGCTTCAACACATTCCACGCAGACTTGGTCCCCGACTTCGAGCAGGCAGTGAGAACTCTGGAGACCGCACGCGGACTCATCATCGATTTGCGGGGCAATCCGGGCGGTCACCTTGATGCGATGATCGGGATTGCCGAGCACCTTCTGACAGAGCGTGCGGTCCTTCTCACCCTTGTGATGCGAGATCGATCGATGGAGATGATAGCCAATCCCGCCGATGCCCCCTACGATGGACCGCTTGTCTTCCTTGTTGATGTGCTATGCACATCGGGGAGCGAGATGCTTCCCATCTCCCTGCAGGCGCTCGGACGCGCGACCGTAGTCGGAGAACGAACGCAGGGAGCCGTGACCGGGGCGAGCATAGCGCCCCTCCCGAACGGCGCCGTGCTCATGTACCCGTTCGTACAGACGCTGGCGGCTGATGGCACAGATCCCGAGGGGATAGGTGTCCTTCCCGACATACCCGCGGCCTTAAGGCGCGATCAGCTTCTCGAAGGGGTCGACGCACAGCTTCAAGCAGCTCTCGACTACCTTGCTGACCCAAACGACGCTTCCTCTTCCGGCACAACAACACCTTAGGTTGTGGCGAGGTTCGGCAAGACGACATGCCGACGGAACAGCCAGCTGTGCCGTTCTCACAGTCCCGCAGGCTCCAAACTACCAGGATATAGATAGAACGAGAACTCTGCTTATGGTCACATTCGCTGCACGCCCGTTGTCTAGGTTCACGGCTACATCGCCGCCTTGGTACAGCAATTGCACACTCCTTTACCAGAAACAGCCCGCTCGATCAGTCCGACACGGTGGCTAGGAGTTCGCCGAGTCCGTTTCACTCTCCTTCTCGCGAAAAGCAGCAACGAAACCGTTGAGGATCATTAGATCTGCTCCTGCGTGAAAGAGTGTCGACGCGATGATGCTACCGGTGTAGTGGAGGCAAACTGCCCATGCAAGACCAAGCGGAAACAGGAGCATAATGAAGCGAATTCGGTCTGCCTTTGACATGTAGGCTGCACCGATGTGGGCGAGAGCGAATATCGTTCCGGTGAGGATGATTGCTGCAATCGGCCCCAGAAGCGATGCAAGAGGGCGCAGGAAAAGCGCGCGGAACCACAATTCCTCCATGAATGCGTTGGCGAACGCGAATAGGAGGGTCCATGGAAGAACCCGCAGGAGCAACGAGCCCGGGAGCTTCAACGAACGTGCCTGCAGAGAGGCAAGCACAGCGAAGAGCGCGAATCCACCTAGTCCAACTGCCATGCCAAGACCAAGGTGTCCGCCAGAAAGGTAGACTGACTGTAAGGGTGTTTGAGTGATTACAAGAACGAAAAGGATCGCTCCCACGACAGCCGTCGCTTCAAGCAACTTGCCAAGAGCAATTCC
>CBFCYU010000190.1:0-3526 GCA_965602415.1 uncultured bacterium
ACCGACCCTCGCTCACTCGAAGCGAGGGTCTTCTCTTCGGGCCGCCGGGCGTCGGGCGGAACGGCGCTAAACTTGCTTCAGGACAGGAGTTCCGATATCCTTAGGTGTTCGTTTGAGTGAGGGGGTGGGGGATGGAACGGATCGAGCGAACGTTCATCGAAGACGAGATGGAGCAGTCGTACATCAACTACGCGATGAGTGTCATCCGTGGTCGCGCCATCCCAGATGTTCGTGACGGGCTGAAACCGGTTCAGAAGCGAATCTTGTACGGAATGCGCGAGCTCGGTGTCACCCCGGGCAAGCCGCACCGGAAGTCGGCTCGTATCGTCGGCGATGTGATGGGTAAGTACCATCCGCACGGAGATCTGGCGATCTACGACACCATGGTCAACATGTCGCAGTCCTTCTCCTACCGGTATCCGCTCGTCGATGGGCAGGGGAATTTCGGTTCGATCGACGGCGACCCGGCGGCGGCCACGCGATACACCGAAGCGCGCCTCACTCCGATCGCAATGGAGTTCCTCGACGAGCTCGAAGAGGGGACCGTCGAGTGGCGGCCGAACTTCGACGACTCGCTCGAGGAGCCGATCGTCCTTCCGGCCAAGGTTCCCAACCTGCTGATGAACGGCGCGTGGGGTATCTCGGTCGGGATGACGACCCAGATCCCGTCCCACCACCTCGGCGAGCTGATCGACGGCGTGATCGCGCTGATGGACAACCCGTTCATGACGGTCAAGGAGCTGATGGGGCACATTCCGGGCCCCGATTTCGCGACCGGCGGGATCATCATGGGACGCGATGGGATCGAGGAAATGTATCGGACCGGTCACGGGAAGATGACGGTCCGGGCTCAGGCCGCGATCGAAGACGACCGGATCATCATCACTGAAATCCCCTATCAAGTACGGAAGTCGACGATTGTCGAGTCGATCGCCGACAAAGTCCGCAACGGGCAGATCGACGGGGTCTCCGATCTACGGGACGAGTCGGATCGTGAGGGATTGCGGATCGTCATCGAGATGAAGCGCTCGGCGAACCCGAACGTGGTCCTGAATCAGCTGTACAAGTACACGCCGCTCGAGCGAACGTTCGCGGCGGTCTTTCTCGTCATCATCGACGGAAACCCGCGGACGCTCTCGCTGAAAGAGATCCTCAACTGCTTCATCGACTTCCGGCGCGAGGTCGTCCGCCGGCGGACCGAGCACCGGGTTGAAGTCGCGCGCAAGCGGGCACACATTCTCTCGGGATACAGGATCGCGCTTGACAACATCGAGCGCGTGATCGAGATCATCCGAGGTTCGAAGGACACGGCGGCGGCACAGAAGACGCTTCAGACCGAGTTGGCTCTGTCCGACGAGCAGGTCGAGGCGATCCTCAGGATGCGGCTGTCGCAGTTGACGGCGCTTGAGGGCGAGAAGATCGACGCCGAGTACGACGAGAAGCTGAAGGCGATCTCCGGCTACGAAGAGATCCTCGGGAGTGACATCGTTCTCGATGGGACGATCAAGCGGGAGCTGGGTGAGATCGCCGAGCGACACGCCGACGCGCGACGAACGGTAATCACCGACGAGAATGGGGACGTCGACTTCAACGAGCTGATCCCCGACTACGACCTGATGGTGAGCGTGACGAACCGCGGGTACATCAACGCGCCGCGGGCGATCGACTTCCGCAGCCAGGGTCGAGGAGGAAAGGGAGTCATCGGGCAGCGAACGAAGGAGGACGACTACGTCCTGCTGACGAGCCTGGTCAACGCACGCGATCAGCTTCTCTTCTTCAGCGATCAACGAAAGGTCTATCGGACTCAGGGGTATAAGCTTCCTTCGATGAACCGCGACGCGGCCGGCAAGAACCTGCGCAGCTTCGTCCCGCTCGAACAAGACGAGATTGTCCGGTCGATCCTGCCGGTGCGCAGTTTCGGCGACGTCGAGCAGGAGCTCTGCGTGATGTCGACGGCGAACGGAATCGTCAACAAGAACCTCCTGGCGAACTACTCCAACGTTCACATCACGGGGATCAACGCGATCAACGCCGACGAGGACGACCGGCTCGTCGACGTGGCGGTCACGGAGGGCGGGGGCGACATCATCCTCGCAACGCTCAACGGGCAGACGATCCGCTTTCGTGAGTCGGACGTCCGGTTGACGAAGCGACCGTCGCGGGGCGTGATTGGCATCCGCCTCGACGAAGGGGACGCGGTGATCGGGATGGCCTGTCTCGGTCGCGACATCACGATGGACAGGAGAGTCCTGATGGTCACCGAGAGGGGCTACGGGAAGCGGGTTTCGCTCGACGACTTCCCGCTGCAGGGGCGTGGCGGAAAGGGCGTGCAGGGGATTAAGCTCGATCAGGATTCGGGGGATCTCGTGACGATCGGGCTCGTCTCCGATCAGGACGAGCTGATCATCACGACCGAGCAGCACGTGATCCGGATCCTGGCTGGCGACATCAACGTCTACCGCCGCTACGCCCGCGGGGTTCGGCTCGTTCAGCTGGAGGACGACGACCGGATCGTCTCCGTCGTCCGAACGTAGGTTTCCATGGAAGATCGTTTCGCAGCGCTAACTGACGATCTCACGGACGGGACCGACCAACTGATCCCACGGGAAGACCTGATCGACAAGCTGCGGCGGTCCGAGGAGACCGGGAGGCCGCTTCGGATCAAGCTCGGGATCGATCCGTCCGCCCCGCACCTCACGCTCGGCCACTCCGTCCCGCTGCGGAAGATGCGCCAGTTCCAGGACCTCGGTCACACCGGCCTCCTCGTCGTCGGCGACTTCACGCGCAGGATCGGCGATCCATCGGGCCGCTCGTCGACCCGGGCTGTGATGTCGAAGGAGGACATCGAGCGGAACATGGAGACGTATCGGGAGCAGGCCTTCAAGGTCCTCGACCCGAATCGGACCGAGTTTCGCTACAACTCCGAGTGGCTGGGGAAGCTGTCGTTCGCCGACGTGATCCACTTGACGGCGAAGTACACCGTCGCCCGGATGCTCGAGCGGGACGACTTCGCCGGTCGCTACGCGGAGGGTCAACCGATCAGCGTCCTCGAGTTCCTCTACCCGCTGGCGCAGGCGTACGATTCGGTCGCGATTGAGGCCGACGTCGAGCTCGGCGGGAGCGATCAGCTGTTCAACCTACTCGTCGGCCGGGACATCCAGCGCGAGTACGAGCAGGACGCGCAGGTCGTCATGACCGTCCCGCTGCTGATCGGGCTCGATGGCGAGCGGGCGATGAGCCAGACGACCGGCAACTACGTCGGGATCAGCGAGCCGGCGAACGAGATGTACGGGAAGCTCTTGTCGATTCCAGATGGGCTGATCCGGCAGTACTTCGATCGGTTGACGGACGTGGGGATCGACGAGGAGCTCGAGCGCTCGATCGAGGAGGCGCCGCGGGACGCGAAGCGGCGACTTGCGCTCGAGATCGTCTCGATGTACCACGATTCGGCCGCAGCGAAGTCTGCGGAAGATGAGTTCGACCGGATTCACGTCCGACACGAGCGCCCCTCGGAGATCGACCGAAT
>CBFCYU010000191.1:0-3517 GCA_965602415.1 uncultured bacterium
AGGAGCAATTTGCGTAATCCGGTGGGTCGTACACGACCACCGGATTACGTCGAAGAACGCTGAAGGGCGGCGTTCTTCGGTGGAAGAGGAAGCAGGCAGAGGAGCGGAGCGTGACGCAACACGCTCGATGCACTTCGCGCGACCTGACGGTCGCGGAGGAGAACGCCACAGGGCGGCGTTCTCCTGGGTGAAGAGCAAAGGAACTGAGTGATGGGCATCTACGCGACCTAACGGTCGCGGAGGAGAACGCCACCGTGGCGTTCTCCTGGGGGATAGCGGGAGCGACGTATGGCGCAGCATGTTCGAGCCATCAAAGGGCGCATCGGCAACATCGAGAACATCGGGCAGATCACCCGAGCGATGAACGCGATCGCGATGACCAAGGTGACCCGCATGAAGAAGCGGCTCGCCGAGGTCCGCCCCTACCTCGAGGAGCTCGACGGGTACATCGCCCAGTTGATCGGGCGGATCCCGCCGGACGCGGACCGGCATCCGCTGATGGCATCGAATGAGTCGGAGGCGCTTGGAGTGATGGTCCTCAACGCGGATCGCGGCCTGTGCGGCCGGTACAAGGGGGACATCAATCGGAGGGGCGAAGAGCTCCTCCGGGAATCCGGTCGGGACGCGAAGCTTCTTGCCGGAGGGGAGAAGGCGCGGGTCTACTTCGCCCGGCGGGGGGTCGAGCCGCTGTTGAGCTACGCGCACGTCTACGACCAACCGACCGCCGAGACGGCAAGACGGATGACGAACGACCTGATCGATATCTATCTCGAGGAGCGTGTCGGGAAGATTGTGTTGGTCTACATGCGGTTCGTCTCCGATCTAAGGCAGTCCCTGGTTGTGGAGGATTTCCTTCCGGTCTCGGCGGAGCCGGAGTCAAACGACGTCCTCGTGGAGCCAAGCGTTCAGGAGATGCTCGACGTCTCGCTGCGATTGAGCCTGCAGGGAAGGCTGTACGCCGCACTGCTCGAGACGAAGACGAGCGAGGACGCCATCCGTCGACAGGCGATGCGGAACGCGACCGACAACGCCGAGGACTTGCTGAAAGGGCTGACCCGCGCGTACAACAAGGCGAGACAGCAGGCGATCACGCGCGAGATCGCCGACATCATCGGGGGAGCGGAGGCGCTTCGTACGACCTAACCCAGGGGATTGAGAGGTCCATCGATGGAAGGCGAACACGCAGTCGGAAGGATCACGGAGATCAAGGGACCGGTCATCGATGCCCGGTTCGAAAAGGGACGGCTTCCCCGCGTGAACGACGCGCTCCGCGTCGAGCGCGACGGAACGCGCGATCTGATCCTCGAAGTCGCCCAGCATCTTGGGGACGACGTTATCCGAGCGATCGCGATGGACTCGACCGACGGGCTGTCGCGCGGAACACCGATCATCAACACGGGGGGACCGATCACGGTCCCCGTCGGGCCGGAGATGCTCGGCCGTTTGATCAACATCACTGGCGATCCGATCGACGAGCTCCCGCCGCCGGAGACGAAGGAGCGCTACTCGATTCACCGGAAAGCCCCGGGACTCCTGGACCAGGAGACCGAGACCGAGGTCTTCGAGACGGGGATCAAGGTGATCGACCTCGTCGCCCCATTCCCCAAGGGCGGCAAGATCGGGACGTTCGGTGGCGCCGGCGTCGGCAAGACCGTCCTGATCATGGAACTGATCCGATCGATCGCCTACGAGCACCAGGGGTACTCCGTCTTCGCCGGCGTTGGTGAGCGAAGCCGCGAGGGGAACGACCTCTACCTCCAGATGAAAGAGGCCGGCGTCCTCGAGAGCACCGCACTCGTCTACGGGCAGATGAACGAGCCGCCCGGCGCGCGGTTTCGCGTCGGCCTGTCTGCGATCACCGTCGCCGAGTACTTCCGCGATCAGGGCCGAGACGTCCTCCTGTTCATCGACAACATCTTCCGGTTCGCCCAGGCGGGCAGCGAGGTGTCGGCCCTCCTCGGGCGGATGCCTTCAGAGGTCGGATACCAGCCGACCCTGGCGACCGAGATGGGCGAACTCCAGGAGCGGATCACCTCGACGAAGAAGGGATCGATCACGTCGATGCAGGCGATCTACGTCCCGGCCGACGACCTGACCGACCCGGCCCCGGCGACCGTGTTCTCCCACCTCGACGCGGCGATTACGCTGTCGCGCGAGATCGTCGAGAAGGGGATCTATCCGGCCGTCGATCCGCTGCAGTCGAACTCGACGATGCTCGACCCGAACTTCATCTCCCACGAGCACTACCGGGTCGCGCAACGGACGCTCGAGGTCCTCCAGCGCTACGAGGACCTGCGCGACATTATCGCGATCATGGGGATGGACGAGCTGTCCGAGGAGGACCAGCTGACTGTCCGACGGGCGCGGAAGGTGCAGCGGTTCATGAGCCAGCCGATGTACGTCGCCGAGCATTTCACCAACCGGCCGGGGGCCTACGTCAAGCTCGAGGACACGATCAAGGGGTTCGCGATGATCGTCGACGGCGAGCTCGACCTCATCCCCGAGCAGGCGTTCTACATGGCCGGGACGATCGACGAAGTGATCGAGCGCGGCCGACAGTCCGGGCACGAGACGGAATCGGCCGACGACGAGGCCTCCGGAGGCGAGGCAACCTAGAAAGCCAGGACGGACGACACCGGATCTATCGAAGAGAACCGTGAATTGATCCGGCTTTGAGGGTTCCGTATAATCGATAGCCCACCGGCGGCGTAGCCAAGCGGAAAGGCAAGGGACTGCAAATCCCTGATTCACCGGTTCGAATCCGGTCGCCGCCTCCAAAGCACAAGATGGGTGGTTAGCTCAGCTGGGAGAGCGCATGCTTGACGTGCATGAGGTCACAGGTTCGAGCCCTGTACCACCCACCAGCCCGCGAGATCGCTCGCGGGTTTCATTCTTTCAGCATTCCGGAGGAGGCCGTCGGTGGAACGTGCACGTGAACTAATCCAGCCGTACGTCGAGAAGAAAGGCGTTATCGGGATCTACCTGCTCGGCTCGGTGACCCGTCCGTATCGCGACGGGCTTTCCGACTACGACATCGAGGTAATCGTCGAGGACGCCGTCTACGAGTCTACGCCCGACGAGGAGCGTCAGGTCTTCACCTTCAAGGAAGGCGCCAAAGAGGGCGACCCGAAGGTCGTCGACTACGAGTTCTACCTCATCCCGTGGTCCGATTTCGAGGCACTGATCGAATCGTCGCACGACCTGTTCCATCAATCCTACCAGCACGCAGTGATTCTTCACGATCCGGAGGATCGAATCGCGCCGGTCATCGAGCGGCTCGCCGAGCTGCCTGATGACGTACGCCGCGAGCGGATGACCGTCCACTTCCTCGAGCTCCTCTATCGATTGGGTCGAGCGCGCAAGACGGCCAACCGTGCTGGCGGGATCGATCGGACGATCAACCTTCGCCTCCTCTACGGTGACGCGCTCAACGCTGTGGTCAAGCTTCTCTTCCTCGCGAAGGGCTCATGGGCGGCGACGAAACACTGGAGTGAGCAGGAGCTCCGGCTTCTCGGGA
>CBFCYU010000192.1:0-3475 GCA_965602415.1 uncultured bacterium
CCTGTCCGGCGAGCAGTTGAAGAGCCTCGCCGACGCACTTGAAGAGAAGGCCCGACCGGCTGCGGTGCTGCTGGTCGGGAACGCTGCCGGGAGCGGAATTGCCGTCTGCAAGCGGTCGAAGGGACTCGACGCGGTCGACGCCGGTGAAGTAATCCGAACGGTCTCCGGTACGCTCGGCGGCGGCGGCGGCGGCGGTAAGGGATTCGCTCAGGGCGGCGGACCTCAAATCGACAGGCTGGACGAGGCACTCGCCGCCGGACTCGAGGCTGTCCGGAAAGCGCTGGAGTAGAGCCGATTCGTCTACGCCGTCAGCCGGACCGGCATGCAGACGTAGAGGAATCCTCGATCGCTCTCCGCCGAGGCATCGCCGGACGGTTCGACCAATCCCGCCTTCAGCGGATCGGACAGCCAGAGGACGATCTCTTCCGAGTCCATTCGTTTCAGCGCGTCGATGAAGTACTCGGCCGAGAAGCGGATCTCGATCGGCGCAGAAGGGGCTTTCTTCAGCCGAACACGTTCCACCGCCTCGCCTTTGTTTCGCGACGCAGAGTCGATCCGGACGGCGCTTTCGTCGGAGCTCGCGTGAAGCGTAATCGCCCCCGAGTCCTCCGCCGCGGTGATCTCGATCCTCTGAAGCGCCTCGAGGAGCGATCGCCGGTCGAACGTCAGCGAGATCGGGTTGTCCTTGGGGATCACGCGGTCGAAGTCGGGGAACTCCTCGGCGATCGTCCGCGCCATGAACGTCACGCCGGCCGCGTGGAAGAAGAGCTGTCCCTCCCCGCGGTACAAGTCCACAGTTTCAGCCTTGAGTTGCCCGAGGACACGATCCAGATCGGTCAGCACGCTCGCCTCGATGAGGAACTCACCCTCCTCGACCAGCTCTTCGATGCCGATTGACTTCATCGACATCCGGAACCCGTTCGCTGCGACCATGTTGAGTTGATTGGCCTTCAACACCAGGTCGACGCCGGTCAGGCTGAGCCGCGTCGTCTGCCCCGCACGCAACGCGGCGAAGGATGTCTGCTCGAGGCCGCGGTGGAACTGGTCGATCCGAACGGACGCCACCTTTGTCGACGGAAGGGCCGCGACCTCCGGGAAGTCCTCGACCGGCAGGGTCGGCAGATCGAACGTCACCTCGCCACACCGGACCTTCACCGTCGTCACCTCGCCCGCCTCCGTGGTGAGGCTGATCCGCTCGTCGGCCGGGAGATGCGTGGCGATCTGGTTGAAGATGGCTCCGTTCAGCACAACCGACTCGTCCGATGCGTTGTTCTCAATCGGGATCTCACAACGGACCGCGCGCTCAAGATCCGTCGCTTGGAGACAGAGCTTGTTGCCGGTGATCTCGAGTTTCAGCCCCGCAAGGATCGGCATGCTGCTGCGGACCCCGAGCGCGTGGCTGGCGAGGCGCACCCCGAAGACCAGATCGTCCTTCAAACACACGAAATCCATCGATGACCCCCTTGCCGTCGAATCGCTGTCGGTTCGTGCCGAGTTCATGATACTCCACGAGAACTCGGGTTGGCAAAACTCATAGCCCCAGGCGTTGCGCCACCGCGTCAGAAATCTCCTTGATCGACCGAGTCCGGTCGAGAACGTGGACCGTCGGATCCTCGTCGGTAAACTCGTGTAATCCCTGACGGACTCGCCGATGGAACTCGATCGACTCCACCTCAATCCGGTCTCCCCGATCGGCCTTGCGTCGCATCGTGTACTCCGCTGGCACATCGATCAGAAAGGTCCAATCCGGCAGCGTTCCGAACGTTGCCGCTTCGTTCAGCTGACGGATCAGGGCGAGGTCGAGCTCCCGTCCGTATCCCTGGTACGCCATGCTCGACAGTCGATACCTCGATGCGACGACCGTCCTCCCAGCTCGCAGGGCCGGGAGAATCACCTCGTGTGTGTTCTGCGTCCGACTCACCATGAAGAGGAGGAGCTCCGAGAACGGGAGGAGCGCCTGATGCTGCTTCTCGAGGAGAACCTTCCGCACGCTCTCGGCGATCGGCGTCCCTCCCGGCTCACGCGTGCTGATGACGTCAACGCCGGCCTCGCTGAGGCGGCGGGCCAGCAATCTCGCCTGCGTCGACTTGCCGGACGCATCGAGACCCTCAAACACGATCAGCTTGCCGGCCAGTTCGATGTCGATCACCTCCGAACAGAACGTGAAGAATGATCAAGCCGGCGCCTACTGTGATGCATGCGTCGGCCAGATTGAACACCGGGAAGCCGCGGATCTCGAAGAAGTCGAGGACGAATCCGTACAGAAGTCGATCGATCAGGTTCCCCACGGCCCCGGCGAGGACGATCGCCATCCCCATCCGCGCGAGGATCCCCCGAAAGCGACCGAGCAGAAGGAGCGCCAGCAGAACCAAAGAGACGATTCCGGAGACGGCGAGAAACAGCTCCCCGCTTCCGGGGAAGATCCCGAAGGCTCCGCCGACGTTGTGGACCCGCGTCAGGCGGATCGATTGCCCGAGCAGCGGCGTCGGCTGCCCGACGTGAAGCGCCGTCGACGCCCACCACTTCGCTAGCCGATCGAGGCCGATCAAGACAGAGGTGAGGAACAGATACGGGATTCGGTCCATGCTGTCTCAGCCTATCCCCTGCTCAGGTCCGCGTCAAGGAATCACGGGATCAACCGTTGCGCTCGGGCTCCGAGTCGACTACCGTTCGTTCGAGGCAAGAGGAGGTTGCGATGCGCTGGGTCCGATTCATGCTTCCCGATCTCAGCGAGCCGTTGACCGGCGAGCTGTCCGGAGACGTCGTCCGGGCAGACGGAGCGGAGCATCGACTCGGCGACGTCCGTCTGCTCGCTCCGTGCACGCCGAGCAAGATCGTCTGCGTTGGCCGCAACTACGCGGCGCACGTCGAGGAGCTTGGGAACGACGTCCCGGAACGGCCGCTGCTCTTCCTCAAGCCGCCCTCCGCGGTCGTCGGCCCCGACGAGACGATCTACCTCCCAGACAGCGCCGAGGTGCACTACGAGGCCGAGCTCGCCGTCGTCATCGGAACGCGCTGTCGGAACGTCCTCGCGGATCGGGCCGGTGGGGTGATCCTCGGCTACACCTGTCTCAACGACGTCTCGGACCGCGTCGCTCAGAAGTGGGAGACGAACTGGGTCCGGGCGAAGGGGTTCGACACATCGGCTCCGCTCGGACCGTCGATCGTCAGTGCGGACGAGATCGAAGAACCGTTCCACGTGGTCCTCCGACTGAACGGCGAGATCAAGCAAGATGGGTGGACGAAGAATCTGATCTTCTCGATTCCACGGCTGATCGAGACGATCACTTCGTTCATGACGCTCGAGCCCGGCGACGTCATCGCCACCGGTACGCCGGCCGGTGTTGGGCGGCTCTCTCCCGGTGACGTCGTCGAAGTAACGATCGACGGCATCGGGACGTTGAGGAACTCTGTCGCATCACGTTGACGCGCTCAGCCGGCTCGGTCGGAGAACCGGTCCGTGTCGACACGCCAG
>CBFCYU010000193.1:0-3463 GCA_965602415.1 uncultured bacterium
GCGCAACGTCTATAACCTGACATCAGAGGTAGCGCATGAAAGAACACGAAATCGAGCTGATCGACTACTTACGTATCCTTTGGCGGCAGAAGTGGGTCATCGCCGCGACGTTGATTACCGCGGTTGCTGTCTCATGGGGCGCGAGCCAGGCGACTACTCCCACCTATCAGACGAGGACAAGCCTTCTGCTGCTTCCTCCGCTATCCAGCCAGCTGGACGCCGAGGCCGTCGGCAGCCGGTTGGCACCCGAGGCGGTTCGTGAGCTCGCAGTGTCTACGAGCCTGCTTGAGATCGTCAAGGAGACGACCGGACTCTCGGAGCAGGTGCAGATCGACACCCTGAAAGACCGGTTCGGCGTCTCCGTAAGGCGCCTCAGCTCCGACAGTGGAGGATCCCAATTCCTGCTGGACGCCACGATCGAGGGGCCAGACCCCGAGCGGTTGCCTGAGATCGCGGCCGCGTGGACGGAGGCATTCGCCGAGAAGTTCGGTGAGCTGTTTCAGGATCGCACCGCGAGGTCCTACACCTACGTGAGCGCGAACTACGCCGAGACGGAGGCCGAACTGGAACGGCTGGTCGAACAGCGGACGAACCTTCTCCTTGAGCACCCGATCTCCATTCTCCAGGCCGAGCTCGCCGCGCTGCAATTGGAGGAGACGGAGAACCAGTCGCGCCTCGTGGCCGCACACCTTGAGTACAACACAACGATGGCTCAAGTGGCCGCACTTGAGCGGGAGCTCGCCGAGCAGCCATTGTTCTACAGCCTCAAACAAGGTGTCAATCCGGATTCCCTGGTCGCAGCGCTCGGGGCCGGACTCTCAGCACGCGAGGTCGAGACGCTCATGAACGTGCAAGTCGAGAGCGAGCACCTAAACGACACGTACGTCAGCTTGAACACGCTCGTCTCGACTCGCCGCGTCGCCATTCTGGAACTCGAAGAGGAGATCCTCCGGCGGGAGGAGAATGCGATCGCGCTGCGGCCCGAACTGGTGGCCAAGCAACGCGAACTGACCGAGACGCAGGCTGCCCAGGACGACATAGATCGCCGAACCGGAATCCTCCAGACGGCGCTTGTCAAACTCGCCGCAAATCTTCAAGACGCACAACTTGCCCTGGCTGAGACGCCGGAGCCGATTCGTGTCATCGACGAGCCCCTCGTCCCTCGCCATCCGATCGCCCCCAAGAAGACCGCCAACATCGCCATTGCTGGATTCCTGGGTTTGATGCTCGGAACGTTGCTCGCGTTCTTCGTCGACTACATCTCACGCGTACGCGAACAGGAGAGTATCCCCAAGCCGATGGAGAAAGCGGATTCAGACAGCCTCCGAGACCAGCGGACCTACGAGGAAACCCAGATCGGGCGCGCAGAGAACGGTGAGAAGCCGCCTCCGCCATCGCAGTGACATGCCATCGTTCCTGGCAGCCTGGCATGAGCATCCGATGGGCGCAAGGTGAGTGAGTGCGCCGTATGCTTTCTCCCACGTTGAGAGGGAGAGCTAGAGGCCCCTGATGGCGAAGAGCCCGATAAGGTACCCAAGGGCGCTTGCCATGACGAGCGGGTAGATACGATAGAGCATCCTGCGTGCCATAGTATCTCCAGGATCCTCGAAAGCCAGCATGTCAGCGACGTCAGATGCGCTCTTCCCTACGGACGCCGGGGACACGTTGAGCGGACATGTGTCCTTCAATGCCCACCAAGTCCCCGATCGAATCGAATGACCTCCTCGCGAAGTTCGGCACCAAAGCTCGTGAGGACACGATCCTTCATTTGATCGATCAACATGAGGACGTCGCTCGCGTTGTCTGATCCCTCGTTGAGGATGACGTTGGCATGACGAGTCGACACCATCGCTCGCCCGACTCGCAACCCCTTGCAGCCCGCGTGATCCAACAGCTGACCGGCCGTCGGTCCAGTCGGCGGATTCCGGAAGATGCACCCCGCCGACGCGCCGACGGGGAAGTTACGCAGACGCTCCGCAATCGATGAACGAGCCCGCGCAAGGCATGCCGCCGGTTCCGCTCGCCGCAATACAAACGTCGCTTCGATGAGGATGCCGCGCAGATCGCCCGTAAGCAATGCACTCGTTCGATATCCTAACCGAAGCAACTCCGCCGGGACCGTGAGGACGTGCTCTTCGGCCAGGATCTCGACCGACGACAGCACGCCCTCGACGTCGCCGCCCCGGGCGCCAGCGTTCATCACCACCGCCCCGCCGATCGACCCCGGGATCCCGCATGCCCACTCAAGCCCCGAGAGGCCCAGCCTCGTCGCCCACCACGCGACCTCGGCCAGGCGTTCACCGGCCGCGACTCGGGCGCGCGTTCCCTCCTCTATGAAGCGACCGCGCAGTCCGGTCGTGCGGATGATCAAGCCGTCGTAGCCCGTCTCTGGGAAGACGACGTTGCTCCCCCCGCCGAGGAGAGCGTGCGGACGGTCATTCCGGCGCGACCAACGCAACAGGGAACGGAGATCATCCGGGCCCGCCGGTCGAGCATAGAAGCGCGCCGGTCCGCCGACTCGGATCGACGTATGCTGCCACAGCGGTACACCTCGCTCAAGAAGCGCTTCGACCTTGCATGGGAGTTCGACGCCCTCTGCGGCTCGATCGGTCATACGAGTCACACCACAACGGCTCCTCTGCGGGCGGGCCCGTCAGCTGCATGTGCAGTCGTCCTCCGCCACGGCCTCGACAGTCAGCGTGGTCGAGGCCTGCGCACCGCGACTGTCCGTCACCGTCAGCTCGATCGTGTAGAGCCCAACCGCGGGGAACGTGTGCCAGATCGAGGACGAAATCGTCGTCTCCGGCTCGCTCCCCGGGAACGTCCATTGATACAGGACGATCTCTCCGTCAGGATCGGTCGACGTGTGACCGAACAAGGCCGTCGGCACCCGTTCCAGAATCCGGCCCGGCGGGCGGATAATCGCGATCGGCGCCGCGTTCAGAGGCAGATCCACGACGGAATCATAGAAAACGTATTGCGCGTTGAAGCGAAGGCCTCCGCCGGCAACTAGCGGAATCGCCCCGAGCGTCGATTGACGTCGTGACGGATCGGGAAGTGACTCCACCGGGACCCAGATGGTCGTGCCATACACCTCGAGACCGACAAGGACCCACACGTGCCCGCCAGGAGTACCGTCATCGCGCTGGACGATCGCGGTCCGATAGCCGAGGCGCTCCAACGATCCGGCGGTGTACATGGCGAAGTCGAGGGCGACCCAGCCGCTCTGGCCCAGCGACCGCTTCGACGCAAGGTCCGTGCCGCCGAGCACACGCTCGAGCCCACGAACCGCTTCGTCGAGTGCCGCCCGCTGTGCCGCGGAGTACCCCGCTTCGTCAGGCTGAACCACCTGAGGCAGTTCCTGTCCGACGACTCCGAAGATCGAACCGCACAGCAAGACGGTCAGGCAACATATCGTCCAACGCTTCATCTACGCCACCTCCGAATTGCCCGTATCTTACAC
>CBFCYU010000194.1:0-3443 GCA_965602415.1 uncultured bacterium
CACATGATCCTTCGCGATCACCTCGCGCGGGACAGGACGGTGCTCGCCAACGAAAGAACGCTGCTCGCCTACGTTCGCACGGCCATCGCGCTGCTGGCCGCAGGGGGAACCCTCCTGAAGATCTTCTGGGGGAACACCCTGATCGAAGTCCTCGGAATCCTCCTCCTCACGCTTGGAGTCTCGGCGACGACCCTCGGCATCTGGCGCTTCCGCGTCGTCGCGCGGCGCTTACGCAAGCTCAGCCTTGATGAGGACACGACACGCCCGAAGGGTGACTGAGCACTCGAGCGCTATCTGGTGTCTCTCCTATAGCTTTGGCTCACGGACGCCGAGGGCGAGAGGATTGCCCTTCACCGCGTTCTGGGCGAGATGTCCGACCGCCTACGGCGTGGCCGAACGGAAGTCGCCCGACGTCGGCTCGGGATTCGTGCAATCGGGGAGACCATCCGCCTTCGCGCAGCCGAGGATCCGATCGTAGCACAGGCGGGCACCATCCCGATACCAAGAAGCGAGCTGTCTCTGTAGTGCTCGATTGAACGGCTGGGAGAGATCGTGGTCGAGGTCGCCGCGAAACCATCTCCCCATCCCGTGCATCTTGAGTTGCGCCGCATTCCAGTGTTGTTCGTAGTGGCCGGTGATCGGCCGCACAACGACCTTCTTCCCAAGGTAGAAGGCTTCACAGATTGACTGGAAGCCGGCCGTTCCAACGTAGGCGCTGCATGTGGCCAAGTCCTCGATGAATCGACCGGGATCGGGCTCGTAGCGGACGTTCTCCGGACTTCCCTGCGTGGGCGGCGTGTCCCCGTAGACGATGATCGGCCTCTCGGAGTGCCGCTCGGCGTAGTCCAGGACAGGGGCGAGAAGCCCGCGGAATGCGTTGTAAACGACCAAGTGACCGCGATTCTCGACGGTGGCGTCCAGCACCTCCGGGCGCAGGATGGGCGGCAGACACGATCCGTCGAGCGGATGGAAGTGGCACCCGAGCAGGACGTCGACGCCGCTGGTGAACAGTTTCCTCACCACGTTGACATTGAACCGCTCCAGCTTCGCCTTCGGCGGGCGGACAGCGGCGGCGTGTGAGAGGATCGCTTCATTCCCGATCCCGACCTTGAACGTCCCAGGGGCGACGAATGGCGATCCCGTGATCGGATCGAAGTCGCTCACGATCAGGTCGGGGACAAACGCGGAGATCATCTCGTGCGCTCGGTGGAAGCTCTCAAACAGGCCCGGAAGATGTCTCGCGAACGCCTTCATCGTCGCTCGCTTCGACACTCCGCCCGCGCCGTCTTCGATCATCGATAGCCCCTGGAACTGCTCGCACCGCACGCCGTGGAGCGCGTCCACGAAGTACTCCGGTGGATTGTCGTAGCCGCTGATGATGACGAAGAGTTCGTGCCCGTCTCGATCGAACAGGGGTTTCAATCCGAGGAGGCGCGACAAGTGCCCTCTGCCGGTGCTCTGCACGCCGTAGACGATGCGCACGATCCCCCCTCCTGCAACTCCCCGATGCCGATGCCGGGCAGCGGTGGGTCCGGAAGAAACCTAGCTCCCGCGCACACGGCCGTCAAGCGGAGGTCAGCGGCAATCTCGGGAGGCATGGCGTTCGGTTGGGGACCTGCCTTGCCTCGCCGACGAGGAGCACCGTCGTGTGAATGAGTCGCTTCGGCGAACAGGAGGCCCAAGCCAAAGCGCGCTCTTCAGCGAGCCGGTGAACGCGTGGCACCGCTTCTGGGACAGGCACTGAAGGGGCATCTTTCAGCTGTTTGCATCCCAGGGCGCGTAACGATTGAACCGAAGCGCATCGGGGCTATTGCGTTCGAGAATCGAAGCCGCTGGCGGTCAAGCGCAGCCGCCGATCTCATCTCCACAATGCTAGAAACCGAGCTCTCTCAACGCGGACGCCCAACCGTACATGCAATGGCAGTTGACATCTGACATGGACCAAGGCACTCAGTCACCTCCACCGCCTCTCGCTGACCTGGCTCATTGTCGGCACTCCTGTGGCAGTCATGGTCAGCCGACATTTGCGTGCCGGTCATCTTGAAGTTCTCTCCCAGCCGTTCATCGTCACCGCCAGAGGGAAAGGGCTGTCGCCGTGGACGGTCCTGTTCAAGCACGGCGTTCGGAACGCGCTGAACCCCTTGATCAGCATGTCAGGGTTCCTGCTGACCACCACCATCGGGAACTCGATCATCGCTTCGGCTGTGCCGCCGAACCTCCTTTCAGTACCCCGTTGCGCCGGTGAGCATGTAGAATTGCCCCATGCCTCTTCAAGCCAGCAACCTGCGCGCCTACGCTGCACACGTTGCCGCTCATGACGGATCCGAAGCTGCCGTGGTGCTCGAACGCCTTCGGCGCGAGGTCGCCGAGGGCGAGTTCCACCTCTCCGATGTCTTCGTCACGCTCGGCCCGGCAGGCAAGCGCGTCTCCGGAACCGTCAGGCTGGTCGCCATCGGAGAAGGCAGCGTCATTCTCACCGAGTGGCGGGGAGATGAGGACGCTCGCACCTACGAAGCGATCTCCGGATTGCTGGTGGAGGCCACCGCTCGAGCGGCCGAGCTTGGGACGAAGGAGATGGGCACGCGAGTCAGCATTGAAGGGATGACCGCCGACTACCGACGCGCACTCCGCGAGATTGGATTCCAGTTCAAGGGTCGCCGGGTGGAGTACAAGACCCAGGTCTCCGAACTGCCGGGCGAATCGCCGTCGCGGCTGACGTGGAGGACAATGGCCGACGTAGGAGAGGAGCTTGTTCTCGAGCTAATCCGGGCGGCAAGCGCCGGAACACCCGACGGCATGGACGTCGAGGTTGGAGTCTCGGCGATCGAAGACGTGCTCGGTGGCGGCTACGACAGGCTCGATCCGCGGGCCGTGGAGCTGGGACATCTCGACGGGCGACCGGTCTGCGTTCTGCTCACTCGGGTTGATGTCGATTCGGGTTGGTCGGCGATTCAGTTCATGGGCGTCGTCCCCGAGTTCCGCGGCCGGGGCCTCGGCGTGGAGGTCCACCTGCACGGCTTCGCCACGATTCGAGCCCTCGGCGGAACCCTGTACCACGACGGCACCAGCGAGTCGAACTCCGCGATGGTGCACCTGTTCGAGAAGCACGGGTGTATCGAGCACAGCCGGATGGAAGAGTGGCAGTGGACGCTTGACGTCTAGGGAAAGGGCATGTCGTTGTCGCTCTACGGCAGCGGGGGCATCCCGCCAGGCTTTCGAATCGCCTCCCCGTGCAGGGGCGGGAGCCACCAGCTGGACAAGTGCGCGACGACCAGCATCCCCAGGCTGACGGAGAAGAAGAAGACATACGACGTCTGCTGCAGGACCCATCCTCCGATCGCGGGCCAGACAACGACCAGCCCACTGACCGTGTTGAACAGGCCGATGTAGGTGCTCCGTTTCCCGGGAGGAGCGAGATCGACGTTCAAGTTCGCGAAACCCAT
>CBFCYU010000195.1:0-3409 GCA_965602415.1 uncultured bacterium
CGGCGAAGGCCGGGAAGAAGAGGTAGAGATGGCGAAGAACATCAAGCTCGAACGCGCTCAGGTTCACATCCACGCGACGTTCAACAACACGATCATCACGGTCACCGACCTGAACGGCAATCCGGTTTCGTGGAAGAGCCCCGGGGTTGTGGGATACAAGGGGTCGCGCAAGGGAACCCCCTATGCGGCCCAGATTGCGGCCGAATCTCTGTCGCGCGAGATGAAGGACATGGGAATTCGCTCGGTCGCGATCGAGGTAAAGGGGACCGGTTCGGGGAGGCAGTCGGTGATTCAGACGATCAAGTCGTCCGGGATTCGTGTCGAAGAAGTGAAGAACGTGACGCCGGTGTCCCACAGCAAGGGGAGACGATAATGGGACGAGAGACGGGCGCGAAATGCAAGCAATGCCGTAGGGAAGGGGAGAAACTCTTCCTCAAGGGGGAGCGCTGCTATACGCGGCGCTGCGGAGTGACGCGCAAGTCGAAACCTCCGGGGGAAGGGCCCAAGAGGCGCCGGCCCCGAAGGAGTCAGTATCAACTGCACCTTCGCGAAAAGCAGAAGGCGCGGCGGATCTACGGGCTTCGTGAGGGGCAGTTCCGCAACTACGTTGCGCAGGCGAAGCGGAAGAAGGGCGGCACCGGCGAGGCGCTGTTGACCCTTCTCGAGCGCCGGATGGACAACATGGTCTACCGGGCCGGCTTCGCGTCGTCCAGGCAGCAGGCTCGTCAGATGATCACGCACGGACACTTCGAACTGAACGGCCGTGCAACCAATGTTCCGTCGGTCCTTCTTCAAGAGGGCGACCTTGTCGCCATCAAAGAAGGGCGACGCGAGCGCGTCAAGGCGATCGTCGAAGCGGCACTAGATCGCGACCCTCCGGCCTGGCTGGAGCGGAACGCGGACACGATGAGATTCCAAATGATCGCCATGCCGAACGTCGAGCTGACGGGGCAGAACATCGCGGCGAACCTCATTGTCGAGTTCTACTCCCGCTAGGAGGTGGCGATGGACGAAGTGATCTTCCCGAAGGGAATCAAGGTCGAAGAGCTCACCGAGACCAGCGGCAAGATCGTGGTTGGGCCTCTGGAGCGCGGATTCGCCACCACGTTGGGCAACTCGCTACGACGGACGCTCCTCACGGCGATTCCAGGCGCGGCCGTCGTCCGCGTGCGGTTTGCTGGCAAGTACCACGAGTACGACACGATTGAGGGAATCACGGAGGACGTCCTCGAGATCATCCTCAATCTGAAGAGCCTCGCCTTCCGCGTGCTTGGAGACGAAGTGCAGCGAATCACGCTGGTCAAGAAAGGCGCGGGGGCCGTGACCGCGGCCGACTTGGACCTTCCCCCCGGCGTCGAGGTGATCGACCCTCATGTCCACATCGCCACCCTGAACGCCAAGGGAGCCATGGACATCGAGGTTGAGGTCGAGACGGGCTTCGGATACGTTCCGTCCGAGCTGAATCGACTTGAGGACGCACCGCTGTCCGTTATCCCGATTGACGCCGACTTCTCGCCCGTGCGCAAGGTCAACTTCACCGTCGAGGAGACGCGAGTCGGCGGGAAGAGCGGGTACGAGCGGCTCGTCTTGGAGATGACGACGAACGGCGGGATCAAGCCGGAAGAGGCTCTGTCCGAGGCGAGTCGTCTGCTGAAGCGGCACCTGGACCTGTTTGCCGACTTTGCCGAGCATCCGTATGGCATCTCGCCCGAGGAGGCTGAAGAGGCCGAGGCGGAGGAGCTATCGATCCCGCTCGTTGACCTCGATATCGATCAGCGTGCCTGCAACCTACTGCACGAGGCGGACATCACCATGCTGAACCAGCTCCTCGAGCATCCGCGCGAGGAGCTCCTCGACATCCACGGGTTCGGTGGCAAGACACTGAGCAAGGTCGAGGACCGCCTGGCGGAGCTTGGTTACGCGCTGAAGAGCGAAGGAGAGGGCAAGGATGAGACATAGACGAACCGTCGACAAGATCGGGATGGTGCGAGCGCATCGGAAGAGCGTCCTCGCCAATCTCGCCAGCGCGCTGATCCTCAACGCAAAGGTCGACACGACGTACACGCGTGCCCGCGCGGGGCAGCGCTTCGCCGAGCGGCTGATCACGCTGGCCAGAAGGGGCGACCTTCACGCCCGACGGCTCGCGTTTTCGCGGTTGCAGGACAAGGCTGCCATCACCAAGCTGTTCGAGGAGATCGGCCCGAAGGACCAGGATCGCGCAGGCGGCTACACGCGCGTCATCAAGCTTGGGCCGCGCCGCGGCGACGGGGCCGAGATGGCCCGCCTGATGCTAATCGAGAGCTAGCCAAGAGCTTCGGATTACGAGAAGATCGCGCACCCCACGCGGAGAACCCGTGCGGGGTGCGTTTACGTCTCGGAGCCGCGTGTCGGCCGAAGGCGTGCACTCAGGCGGTGGAGCATGTCCTCGGTCATTGAGACGAGATCGTAGTGGGGCGTCCAGCCCCACTCCTCTCGCGCGGCACGATCGTCGACGGCGCAAGGCCAGGAATCGGCGATCGCCTGGCGAAAGTCAGGCTCGAACGCGCAGACGAAGTCCGGGATGTGCTTTCGAATCTCGTCTGCGAGCTCCGCGGCCGAGAAGGACATCGCTCCGACGTTGAAGTTGGAGTGATGGACCAGCCTCGATGGATCGGCCTCCATCAGGTCGATCGTCGCTTGGATGCAGTCGGGCATGTACATCATCGGAAGGCGTGTGTCCGGCCGGACGAAGCATGTGTAGCGTCCCGTCTCGATCGCCTGGTAGAAGATGTCGACGGCGTAGTCGGTCGTTCCTCCACCGGGCGGCGTTTCGCTCGAGATGATCCCAGGATACCGAAGGCCGCGGACGTCGAGGCCGAATCGGCGGACGTAGTACTCCCCGAGGAGCTCGCCGGACACCTTCGTGACGCCGTACATCGTTGTCGGCAGCAGGATCGTCTCCTGGGGAGCGCAGTCGCGGGGCGTCTCGGGTCCGAAGACGGCGATCGAGCTTGGCACGCAAAGCCGGGAAACGCCGCGCTCCCTCGCGACCTCGAGCACGTTGACGAGGCCGTCGATGTTCACGCTCCACGCCAGGCTCGGATTCTCCTCGCCCCGGGCCGAGAGGATCGCCGCAAGATGGTAGATGGTGTCGACTCCGTACGCGCCGACGACTCGATCGACGTCTTCTCTTTTCATGACGTCGACGGTCTCGAACGGCCCCGAATCGCGGAGGGCCGGCTGGGGCGCCGTCCGATGGCCGGCGGCGACCACGTTCCCGTTCCCGTAGCGCTCGCGCAGCGCGAGCGTCAATTCCGAGCCGATCTGCCCCACTGCTCCGGTGACAAGGATCTTCTTGTGGTTCGTCAAGACCGCTCCCTCCCATTTCGTTCGCGATGTGCGCAGATTGTACGCGAGCCGCACGAAGACA
>CBFCYU010000196.1:0-3395 GCA_965602415.1 uncultured bacterium
GTTCCAGGAACGAGGTACCGTAGCCTCACCTCCCATTTGGAGTACTTCCCTTAGCTGAGGCAACGTTCCCGTTTCGAGTGCTTCTTTCGTGAGGCAATGCGCCATTTGCATTGCATGAGGTGTCGATGTAGAGTGGCTCCGGCAGAGCAAGTGCAAGAGCTATGCTGGTGGCTGTTCGCAGGCGGGGTTCTGAGCTGACTCCTTAGTGGTCTTCTCGGGCAGAGCGCCCCGCCTGCATTTCATTGATCGGAGAACGGGAGGATGCGTTGATGCAGGACAGCATTCACGGGCACGAGGTCTTGAGGATGATGATCGAGGCCGATCGAGCCCATACGCGAGATTCCCTCCAGGCAGAGATCGCGGAGCGCTTCGGCGAGGATGCCAGATTCTACACGTGCTCATCGCATGACAGGACAGCGGAGGAGTCGATCGAGTTCCTCGAAACCCGAGGCAGGTTTCGGTCGGTCGAGGGTGGATGGAGGGTAGATGAGGACGAGATCTGCGGAGATGCCGGGCGAAGACTGGTCGGCCCGATGTTCCACGTGCCCCGATCCTGCGCAACACGCGGTATTGCGCTTGACACAACCCTTCGATACACTGGAGGTAATGTTGGTAGTTGCGCAGTCGCTTTCTCGGAGTCCGGATCATTCCTGAAATCCTAGAGACCGTTCTGTCTCGCTAAGGCTCCCAGCATGGAGGAGGTTTTCTACATGTCCGATCGAATGACAGGTACCGTCAAGTGGTTCAACGACGACAAGGGCTTCGGCTTCATCGAGCGTGAGGGAGGCGAAGACGTCTTCGTGCACTTCAGCTCGATCCGTGGTGATGGCTTCAAGTCGCTGCAGGATGGCCAGCAGGTTGAGTTCACCCTGGGTGAGGGCCAGAAGGGCCCCCAGGCTCTCGACGTTGTGCCGCTCTAGCCGCGTGTGATCGAATTGACACTAGCTGCGCGGCGCGCGATCTTGCGCGCCGCGCTTTTCCATCGGGCGAGTCGCAGTGCATAGGCTTTCCGTCCGTGCTGAGATCGGAGTTGCTCGCGCTCGTAGGCCCAATCGGATATGGTAGGCAGGACAGTTCCGGGCTCGACGGCGATCGGCGCGGTCGAGACACGAGTTCAATAGGAGATTCATGGCTGCCGAGGGTCGCAAGATGTACGACGTACGGGTCTACAACCTCAAGTGCGTTGAGTGCGGCAAACTGGTCGAGGAGCTCCCGTTCCAACCACTCACGTCGACTCGCCCCGTCTACTGCAGAGAGTGCAATCAGAACCGGAAGCCGGCGAAGAAGAGGCCGTACCGGGGGAAGCCAAAGAAGCGTAGACGCTGACACGGAGAGTTCACTGGAGATCGGGCTCCCGGTTGTCAGGCTCGATCTTCTGCGGAGGCCAAAGCGTCAGCGGGTTTCAAGGGCCTCCGAGTCGGATAGATGTCTTCTCCGGGATTTGCCGTCACCCGCTGCGGGCACGTGCCGCCTGCCCTCATGATGTAGATGTCCCGGTTGCCCCCGCGAACGGAGCTAAACGCGAGGACGCCGAGTGGGGCGACCGTGCAGGGCTCGTCTTCTCTCTCCAAGCCGATGCCTACGGCGACCAGAACGGTGAGACACGTCACGCACAACTCTCAGGTTTCTCGGGCGGTCCGCCGCATCAGCCGGCTCCTCCTGCCTTGATATGGCCGGTGGCGTGCGGACAAGGATCATCGCCCCTCCTGTGGGTAGAGCACCGTGTCGAGATTCGGCGCCCAGCTGTCGGCCCGGACGCGATCGGCCATCTCGGCGACCCCGGCGAGTGGAACCGTTCGTGCGGTCATCTGCCCGGCCAACGTGTCGGCGAATCCCCACGCTCCGGCCTCGCTGAACCAATCGGCCGGCTCGGTGTTCGCGTCGTTGTCCGGGAACCCGTCGGCGAGTGAGGCTCTGGAGTGGATCTCCGATTGGACGTAGGAGAGGTCGCAGTTCAGCCGTGTCCACAGCCCGGCGGTCTTGCGGAAGCCGTCGTAGGCCTGACGGATGTGCGGTTTGTCCGGCGCCGCCTGGACGTGGTCGAGCGCGGCGAACGGGAGGAGGACACGGAGCTCCGGCAGTTTCTCGCCAATGGCGGCGTAGTTGTGCACCGTGATCCGGTACGGCCAGAACTCGGCGGTCTGCTGCGGCGTGGCAAGATCGCTCGGCCAGCCAGACAGGTCCAGCGCTCCATTGTCGAGCAGCGCCTGCGTTAGCGCGTGAGAGAACCATCGCACCCCGTCGATGTTCGGTCCCTTGTCGTCGAGGGCGTAGTCGTCGCTGCCGGGGACGCGGAAGACGGGCCGCCCCTCCGGGTAAGCGACGTTCCGGATCCAATCGAGCGTCGAGTAGTCGACCGAGATGCTCGTCGGCGTGTAGCCGGCGTGATCGTAGTAGGGGTTGTAGATCGGTCGGTGGAGCTCGTCGAAGTGTCCGATCTCGAGCGGATACATCTCGGCCATCGTTGGGTTCTCGCGCCCGACGAAGTACTTCAGCCCCGGAAACGTCTCGCCGTGGTAGGCCATGACGTTCGTCGCAACGACCCCGGCGTGCGACGAGGCGAACAGGCCGACGTTGTCGTAGAGCGGCTCGACGTCGATCAGCTCGTGAAGGTAGGCACCGCGGATGTCGGGGATCTCGCCGAGGGCGAACCGAATCGTATCGCGGAGTGCCGCGAGGCTGTCCGGACCGCCGTAGTCGTAGGTTCCGTCGCTTGCGATCCCCGTCTCGGGGTCGTTCTTGCCCGGCCAGAGGTGAGAGATCGAGACGGCGCCGATGTCGACCGGGTTGTAGACGAGGTGGAAGGGCGTCTCGTCGAGGTTGTACTTGTCGACGAACCACGTCGACGCGGCGACGACGATCGGGGCGGAATCGCCGTAGCGCGGGGCCTCGGGCACATCGATCCGCACCGCGACGCGCCCCACCTCCGCGCACTCGATGTGGGTGTAGACGGCGCGTGCCCCACCGCAGTCCCGAGGACAGAGGCCGGACGTGCGCTCCACGTCGTCGCATATCCCGTCTCCGCACGGCGCCTCACACGCGCAGGGAAGGGCCGCCCAAAGGAGAAGCAGAAGAATTGCCGTTACTCTGGACCTCATCGTCGACCTCCTTCGGCCTATCATACAGGGAGCCGCGCCATCGGCTGGCTGGGGAGTTCGGTGGCGGGTAAGGTACACGGGGAAGGAGCTGGCACTCGATGTCGCGTGATCGCAGTAATCTCGTCTGGATCGATCTTGAGACGACGGGACTGAGCGTCGGAAACCGAGCGATCCTCGAAATCGCAAGCGTCGTCACCGACAAGGATCTTAACGTCGTCGGCGAGGGGCCGGTGTTGGTGATTCAGCAGCCGGATGACGTCCTGGAACGGATCGATCCGTGGTGCGAGCAGCAGCACG
>CBFCYU010000197.1:0-3352 GCA_965602415.1 uncultured bacterium
AGGATCGGTTGCGCCGGTTGAAGGTGCGTGTAGCCGGGCATGATCACGCCCATGTGCCCCTCGGCCTTGATCACGATCTCTTCCTGGACCCAGCGCACTTGCTCGCAAAGCTCGTCGATTATCCGTACGAGATAGAGGCGGAGATCGGTCGCGACCTGGTCGTTTCGCGAGCGCCCCGCGTGCAGCTTGCCCGCAGCGCTTCCGATGAGTTCGTACAGCCGTCGTTCGACGGCGGTGTGGATGTCCTCGTCTCCGGGGTGCGGCTCAAACGTGCCCTCTGCGAACTCGTCGGCGATCGCCCCGAGCCCGGAGACGATCGCCTCGTGCTCTTCCTCCTCAAGCCAGCCCGCCTCGCAAAGCGCGGAGGCGTAGGCGAGGCTCCCCTCAATGTCGACCGCGGCGAGTCGCCGGTCAAACGGGAAGGACGTGTTCAGCGCCTGTACATGCTGGGCGAGCGGCTCGGTGAACCGTCCGCCCCACAGCCCGGTGGGCCTTGCGTCGCGCGACATGGCCTCACCCCCGCAGTCCGACCGAGGCGAACTCGGCGACGCGCCGATCGCACTGACCCGTAACGGTCATCGGGAGGCCGAACAGGTTGATGAACCCCGTCGCGTCGGCTTGGCTGTAGACCTGGTCTTGTCCGAACGTCGCGAGGTCCTCGTCGTACAGGCTGAACGGCGACTTCCTCCCAACGACGGTGCAGCTCCCCTTGTACAGCTTCACCCGAACCGAGCCGGTGACGGTCTGCGCCAGCGAGTTGACGAGCGCGTCGATCGCCTTGCGCAGCGGCGTAAACCACAGGCCGTTGTAGGCCAGCTCGGCGTATTGGTGAGAGACGAGCGCCTTGTAGTGCGCCGACCGGCGATCGAGGCAGAGGGATTCCAGCGCGGCGAGCGCCTTGTACAGGATCGTTCCGCCCGGGGTCTCGTAGACGCCGCGTGACTTCATCCCGACCAACCGGTTTTCGACGATGTCCTCGCGTCCAACGCCGTGCTGCCCGCCGATGTCGTTCAGCACGTTCATCAGGTCGACGGCGCTCATCGCCTCCCCGTCGAGGCCGGACGGTGTCCCGCTCACGAAGTCGACCACGACATATTCCGGGTCGTCCGGCGCTACCTCCGGAGCCATGGTGAGGCTGAACATGCTTTCGTCCGGCTGACTCCACGGATCCTCGAGGTCGCCGCCCTCGTGGCTGATGTGCCACAGGTTTCGATCGCGGCTGTAGATCGACGCCACCGAGCTGGCCACGGGGATCCCTCTCGCCTCGGCGTACGCCAGCGCGTCTTCGCGTGATTGGATCGTCCAAGCGGGGTCACGCCACGGTGCGATCACCGGAAGGCTCGGGTCGATCGCCTTGAACGTCAGCTCGAAGCGGACCTGATCGTTCCCTTTCCCGGTGCACCCGTGCGCGAGGCCGTCCGCCCCCTCCTGATGCGCCACCTCGACCATGTGCTTGGCGATGACCGGCCGAGCCGTCGCGGTTCCGAGGAGATAGGTTCCCTCGTAGATTGCGCCGGCCCGCATCGCCGGAAAGGCGTAGTCGACCAGGAACTCCTCGCGCAGATCGGCGACGATCACCTTGCTCGCACCACTACTGATGGCCTTTTCCTCCAATCCGACCAGCTCGCCTGGACCTTGCCCAACGTCCGCGGTGAATGCGATGACCTCACATCCGTAGGTCTCCTTCAACCACGGGACGATGACCGACGTGTCAAGTCCCCCAGAATATGCTAGAACGACTTTCTTCGGGTTGCCCATGATGCTTTGCTCTCCTTCCATCCGATGGTCCACGCTCCGTATCGAGTGTCCTGAATGGGCAGAATCTGCCGAGTGCGAAACGACCGGCCGGGCAGCATCCTGAGCCGTGAGAGGGGAGAGACCTATGAAAGGAAAGGGTGAATCAACGGGGACACGGCCAGGCTGCTACCCGACCGACGTACGTCTGCGAGCGATCCTGTACTCCCCGTGAATGTGCATCGGAGCCACTATAGCCATAGCCCCGGCCGCGGTCAAGCGAATCCGGGTGCGGGGTTTCACTGGCATGCAGCGGAACCTCTGGCAGCGCGGGGCAACGTCTCCGAACCGGACGGAAGTCCGGGCATTCCCGAGCGGCTGTGTCTACGGCGATTCGCCGATTCTTCCTTCCACCTCCGGTGCCACGGATACCTGTTCTGCGAGGAATTCGGCGAGCGTATCCGACAGGAGCCAGCCGGTATCGTAGCGGTTCGAAGATTGGGCGAAGACTCCATAGCCGTCGCCACCGTCGGCGAGGAAGTTGTTGGTGGCGACGGTATAGACGACGGCAGGATCGAGGGCGATGTAGCTCTCGGACGCGGCGTCCCAGATCTCCACGCTGACGATCCGCCCGCCGGACTCCGCCGACGGGTCGAACACGTAGCGCATCCCGCCGACATGTGGGAAACCTCCCGATTCGTCCTCGACTTGACTGACGCCGTTTTCGAGCGCTTCGACCAGCCGTGCGCCGGAGAGCGACAGCACGCTGATCCGGTTCCCGTACGGGAGAACATCGAGGACCTGCCCCATCGTGATCTCACCCGCGGGAATCGAAGCGCGAATGCCGCCGCCGTTCTGGATCGCGATCGTCGCATCGAGATTCCGCGTCTTCCACAGCATCGCGTCGCAGATCAGATTGCCGAGATTCGATTCGCGGACGCGGATGTCCTCGCGTGTGCCATTGAGGTCGACGTCGGCCGTACCGACGACGCGAACCATCAGCTCGTCGATCGCCGGGCGGTAGTCGGCAAGGACCCTGAGCATTGCTTCGTTCTCGGGAATCGTCTCATCGATCGGGATCAGTCCACCGGTGAACGAGTGGACGAGCCCATCGTCGGTGAACAGGACGTCGAGGCGCTTGCCCCACTCGTGTGCGGTGACGACGAGGACCGGCTCGCCCGACGCGGACGTCGTGAGCGTCGGATAGGGATCGAGGAGCGTGTGACTATGGCCGCCGACGATCACGTCGATCCCGTCGACGCTGTGTGCCAGCTCGAGATCGCGTTCGTAGCCGAGATGGGTCAGGGCGATGATCACGTCGATGTCGCTCTCCTCCAGTTCGTCGACGGTCCGCTGGGCGGTGGTGACCGCATCAAGGAACCGGACGTTCGGTCCGGGACTCGATGCGTACGCCGTGCTTTCGGTCGTCAGGCCGATCACTGCGATGTCGTCGCCATCGAAGTCGAAGATCTCGTAGGGCAGGATCATCCCCGTGAGATTCTCATCGGCTGAGGCATCGACGTTGGCGGAGAGCACAGGGAAATCGACCCGATCGATGAGTGTCGCCAGTTCGGCCGGCCCGGCGTCGAACTCATGGTTGCCAACGCACATCGCGTCG
>CBFCYU010000198.1:0-3333 GCA_965602415.1 uncultured bacterium
GAGGCGTGGCAGGTTCCGGTTTGACCGGAACCTGCGAGGGTGAGTCCAGCGCGCTCATCGAACCTAGTAAAGGGGAGCCGGTTGCGTCGATCGGCCTCGTCATTCACAGCGTCCCGCCGGGCCCCTCCAACCTCACCGGGACCGAGGACTACATCATGAATCTGGTAACGCTTCCGGCCTGGCAACGGCGCGGAATCGCCCGCGCTCTACTCGCTCACGTGCTCGACGTGCTTCGCAGCGAGGGCGTCCCGGTCGTCAGTCTGCACGCATCAAGGGACGGACGCAGTCTGTACGACGACCTCGGGTTCGAGCTTCGAGACGCCGTGCCCGAGATGACACTCCGGCTAGTCTAGCGGCGAAGGCCGCCGCTGTTGTCCACCGCGGCCCGCCGCGCTAAGCTCATTCCACTTCATGTCGTTGGGAGCCATCCGATGATCTCAGCGTGGTCCTGCCTTCGGGAGGGGGTTGACGTTCTCGTACGGCGGCTCCCGCTTCTCCTGGGCGCGTGGTTGGTCGTGCTCGCCGTGCAGCAGGCGATCGATCTGGTCGCTCCGGCCGCGGGGCCGTGGGCGTGGCTCAACCTGGTGCTGTCCGTTGCTCTGCTTGCACCGCTCTACGCGGGGCAGTACCTCCTTGTGCTGCGGGTCGTTCGCAACGAACCGGTCGCATTCCGCGACCTGTTCCGAGGCTTCTCGCGGTGGGGGGCGATCACCGTAGTGTCGATCCTGACAGGGCTTGCCGTCGCCGGTGGATTCGTACTGCTTGTCGTCCCGGCGATCATTCTCGCACTGATGTTCGCGTGGGCGCCGATCGTCGTTCTCGACCAAGCGGCGGGCAGCGGACCCGATCGGCGCCTCGGGGCCGTGGAGGCGATGCGCCGCAGCAAGGAGCTGACCGCAGGCTACCGTGGGACCTTGTTCGGGATCAGCCTGCTGCTGAGCCTTCCGCTGATCGTCCTGATAATCGCGGTCAGTATCTCCGCCGCTTCACCGGACGTGACCATCCCGCCCTGGGCGACCGAGCTGTTCGCGCTGCTCAGCGGAACGCTCTTCCTTGGTCCGCTACACGTGGCGAGCTACATGGTGGCCTACGACGCCGTGACACGCCTCGAACGCACGGTGTAGGCATCAGTTCTCCGCCGCGCGGCGTCCTACGACCGCCGGCCGGCGGCGAGTACGCGTGCCCGCTCGATTGCGAGGTGGTTGTACAGCGGGTGGACCGTGACGATCGCCGGATCGCCCGCCGCGTCCAACACCGCCTCGATCAACCGACTGAACAGGTCATCGTCGGTTCCCCGCGCGTAGTACTCGGCGTAGTTCACGTAGTTCTCGAGGTAGGTCGGATCGATCTCGATCGAACGCTCGAAGTGCTCGACCGCATCGTCGCGGCTCAGGCCGACGAGGAAGTGGGCCTGAGCGACGAAGATGCCCATGGCTCGATGCGGGCCGCCCCCGTCGTACGTCTCGTCGAGTTCGATCGACCGTTCGAACGAGGCGCCGACGTCGCGGACGCCGCCGAAGATCGCCCTCGTCCGATGGAAGTCGAGCCACGAGCCGAGCGTATTCCCGTACCAGAAGATCGTCTCGACGTCGGTCGCCGCGCGGAGCGCCGCGCGGAACCCGTTCGCCTCGCGTGCCGCGACGAACGCCGGATCGAGTTCCAACGCAGCGAGGCCGGCATCTCGGGCTCGCTCGAAGGTCGCCTCCCGATCGCGCGCGTCCGGCTGATACGCTGTCGCGAGTTCGAACCACGCTTGCGAGAGGCGGTTGAGGACCCGGATCCGAGTCGCCGTGTCCTCGTCCGGCAGCAATGGCAGCGCCTCTTCCCACAGGGAGATCGCCTCGCGAAGCGACGCTTCGTAGGCGTCGAAGTCGAACGGCCCGGACCAGCGATCGAACGCTGCCTCGGCCTCGGCGAGGAGTGCCTCGACGTCCGGCTCCTCAGCGCGCACGCTCAGCACGCCGACCGCGAGGAGCGCGGCCAGTACAGAAGCAGTTGCACCCACCGATCGTATCGTGATCCCCCTCATGATGGTCACACGGCGAAGGATACTCCACGACGGCGGCGGGAGGAAAAACGGCCGCTGGGCTGGTGGTATGATCGATCCGGAGGTGGAGGGATGAACATCGCGAAGCTGATCGAGGATCGACTCGGAGAGCAGATCGAACTGCACAAGAGGCACGTCAATCCGGCCCTGGCGCGGGTCCTGCAGATCATCGACTACGACGTGAGCTACGTGCGTGGAGAGGGTGCGTACCTCTACGACAAGGACGAGAATCGCTACCTCGACTTCCTCGCCGGCTACGGCGTGTACCAGCTCGGACGGAGCCACCCGGTCCTGAAGAAGACCCTCCACGACCTCCTCGACCTCGATCGACCGAACCTGATCCAGATGGACTGCCCGCTCCTCGCCGGACTCCTCGCCGAGCGGCTGACGGAACGAGCCCAGCAGGCGTACCCAGGTCTCGACGCCGTGTTCTTCACCAACTCGGGCGCCGAGGCAGTCGAGGCGAGCCTCAAGTTCGCGCGAGCGGCGACGAAACGCGATCGGTTCGTCTACCTCGATCACGCGTTCCACGGCCTCACCCTCGGTGCGCTCTCGGTGAACGGATCCGAGCACTTCCGCGAGGGATTCGGGACGCTGCTTCCGGCGACGCCGGTGCCGCTGAATGACCTCAGCGCGCTCAAGCATGAGCTTGAGCGCGGGGATGTTGCCGCGTTCATCGCCGAGCCGATCCAGGGGAAGGGGGTCTACGTACCGAGCGATCCGTTCCTCCCCGAGGCGGGACGGCTGTGCCGAAAGCATGGGACCGTGTTCATCGTCGACGAGGTCCAAGCGGGACTCGGTCGGACGGGCCGGTTCTTCGGCGGCGAGCACTGGGCGCTCGATCCGGACATTGTCACCGTCTCGAAGGCGCTCTCCGGCGGCTACGTGCCGGTCGGCGCGGTCCTCCTCCGCCGCGACCTGCACAAGAAGACCTTCTCCGGCCTCGAGCGGTGCGTCGTCCACTCGAACACCTTCGGGATGAACGAGCTCGCGATGGGCGCCGGCCTCGCGACGCTGGAGGTCCTGGAGTGCGAGAACCTGATCGAGAACGCCGCCCGCCAGGGCGAGCGACTTCTGGACGGCCTGCGCGACATGGTGGACCGCTACGAGATGCTCCACGACGTCCGTGGGAAAGGGCTGATGATCGGGATCGAGTTCGGCCCGCCGCACTCCCTGAAGCTGAAGGCAGCGTGGAAGGCGCTCGAGACGATGCAGGCGGGCTTGTTCGCCCAACTCGTCGTGATGGGCCTGATGCACGACCACCGGCTCCTGACCCAGGTGAGCGG
>CBFCYU010000199.1:0-3289 GCA_965602415.1 uncultured bacterium
CGTCGTACACGCCGGACAGGGTGGTGCAAGTCGCGCGGGAGAACGACCTTACGATCGTCCGTGCGTTCTGCACCCACGATCACCACGACCACACGAACGGAAACGCAGACTTCGAGCGGCTGACTGGCATCCGCCCACTCCTGTTCGGGAACACGGACCCCGAGACGGGTCAGCGGGTCGAAGACGGCGAGTCGTTCCCCCTCGGCAACCTGACCATCCGGGTCGTCCACACACCGGGGCACACGCCGGATTCGATCTGTCTCCACATCGGAGATGCCGTCTTCACCGGCGACACGCTGTTCGTCGGAAAGGTCGGTGGGACGGATCTCGGCGATGGAGCCAAGACCGAGTACGACTCGCTTCACCAGAAGCTGCTGACGCTTCCCGGCGAGACCCGTGTCTTCCCGGGACACGACGTTGGCGTGGCGCCCACATCGACGATACAACACGAGCGGGCGACGAATCCGTTTCTCGCCCGCCCGAGCTGCGAATCGTTCGTCGAGCTGAAGCGCAACTGGGCGGCGTACAAGAAGGAACACGGTATCGAGTGACGCACTGGTATGAAGAGTCGTTCGGAAGGGACTATCTTGTTCTCTATCCGCATCGTGACATCGCGGAAGCGCGCGCTGACGTCGCGACGATCGTCGATCTGATCGCTCCGCCGCAGAATCAGCCGCTTCTCGACCTCTGTTGCGGCGCCGGCCGTCACCTGCAAGCCCTCCACGAAGCGGGATTCGCCGACCTGACTGGCATCGACCTTTCACAGATCCTTCTGGACGTCGCACGGCGCCAACTGGACGCAGTGGGTGGGACGGGCATTCGATTGCTCCAGTCGGACATGCGGCAAATCCCCTTTCGCGAACACTTCGAGACGATCCTTTCTCTCTTCACATCGTTCGGCTACTTCAGCGATGCCAGCGAAGACGAGGTCGTTCTCCGCGCCGTCTACGATGCGCTTCGCCCCGGGGGCACGTTCTTGATCGACACGCTCAATCGATCGTGGACGGTCGCTCACCTCGCGCCCCGCAGCGAGGAGACGATCGACGGGATTCGCGTCGAGATCACCCGCATGATCTCGCACGACGGACTCCGCGTCGAGAAGGAGATTCGAGTCGAGCCCGACGACGAACCGGCAAAGATCTACCGCGAGTCGGTTCGGATGTACGACCCCGACGAGATGCGCCCCCTCCTCGAGCGATCCGGCTTCGTCGGCGTCCGGTTCCTCGGCGCCCTCGACGGCCGTCCGTACAACTCGACCAGCCCACGGATGATCGCCGTGGCGCGCAAGTCACCCCGCGAGGAGGTCGCGTGATCGAGCGGATCGATCCTCGACTCCTATACCCCGAGAACCGCTTCTTCCTCGACTACGTCAGTGGTGAGGAATCCGCGCTCCGCTTTGTCGAACACGCACCGGCGGCCTTGGCGCAGGCGGCCGACGCACGGCGGTCCGTTCGTTTCCCCCGCGAGGAACTCGCAGCCCACCTGCGCGCCTACAACGACCGCCTCGCTGCCTCCGCCGCCGCCCTCGCCAACATCGACTCCCTCGCGAAGCCCGGTAGCCTGTGCGTGATCGCTGGACAGCAGGCCGGTTTCCTCGGCGGGCCGCTGTTCGCGATCTACAAGATCCTCTCCGTTCTTCGCGCTGCGTCTTGGCTCGCCGATCGTCTGCGAACGCCCGTCGTACCGATCTTCTGGCTGGCGAGCGAGGACCACGACTTCACCGAGATCAATCGGGTTCGGCTCCTCGATGAGTCGGGGGACCTTCGGACGATCTCGTTCGATTGGGACGGCCGCGGCAACCCGATCGAACGGCTACCGATAACCGGAGAGATCCGAACGGCACTCGACGAAGCGCTCGGCCTTTTCCCGAAAGAGCACGCCGCGGCCCGCGACATCTTCCTCCCAGACCCGTCCGACGACTACGCGGTCTGGCACGCGAGGATCTGGAGCCGGCTGTTCGCCGATTCCGGCCTGGTCCTCGTCGAACCGAGGATCGTCCGATCCATGGCGGGCCCGTTCTACGCCGAGGCGCTTGCGTCGGCCGGCGAGATCGCCACCGGCCTGACCGAGAGCGCGGGCGCGCTGCGAAGCCACGGTTACACGGTCCCGATGGATCCGGAGAAAGCGGGAGGCCTGTTCGCGTTCCCGGAGGGCGGTCGGCGCGTCCGTGTCTCCGATCCATCCGGCCACGTTGACCGTGCAGGGGAGTCGCCGGAGGGCTACTCTCCCGATGCAGCGCTCCGCCCGCTCCTCGCCGATTCCCTCTTCCCGACGATCGCCAGCGTCCTCGGCCCGAGCGAGATCTCGTACCAGGCGATGCTCCGCCCGCTTTATCGGCTCTTCGCAATCCCCCAGCCGATCCTTCTCCCGCGCCACGGGCACACGCTCGTGACGCCCGGCCAAGCGTCCCTCCTCACCCGGTGTGGAGTAAGCGTCTCCGACGTCCTGGCCGATGGATTCGACCCGGCGGCCGCCGCCCGATCCTCCGTCTCGTTGTCGCTGCTCGAAGCATTCGCCGAGCGGAAGGCGGCGGTTCGAATCGCGTTGAGTCCGCTCGTCGAGCCGCTCGCCGCGCTGGATCCGGGTCTACCGATCCGTTTGCGGCAGACCGCCGATCGAATCGAGCAGCAGATCGACCAACTCGAGGAGCGCGCCATCCGCGCGGACCTGGCGCGAAACGGGATCTCGCTGCGCGAGCTGCGCCGCCTGACTGCGGAGATCCGTCCTGCGGGGAAGCCTCAGGAGCGGGTTCTCTCGCTGATCCACGTCGCGGCTCGGCACGGCCTGCAATGGATCTTCGAGCTTGAGTCCCCCGCCGATCCCGACGAATATGCCCATTACGCAGTGATCGTAGGTGAACCGGATGCATAACTCAGACGTCATGGTCTTCGGTGCTCACCCCGACGACATCGAGATCGGGTGTGGTGGTACCGTCATCAAGCTTACCGACGCCGGTCGACGCGTTACCCTCGTCGACCTCGTCCGCGGAGAGATGGGGACGCGAGGGAGTGCGGAGATCCGAGCCCGGGAAGCGGGGAAAGGTGCGGAGATCCTCGGCGTGAGCGCGCGGGAGAACCTCGAGCTTGAGGACGGGCATATCCGCGTCACCACGGAAGGCCGGCGCCGCGTCGCCGAGGCGATCCGCCGCTGGAAGCCCGATACCGTCTTCCTCCCCTATTGGGAGGACCGGCATCCGGACCACTCGCACGCTTCCCGACTCATCTACGAGGGGACGTTTCTCGCCGGCCTGTCGCGATTCGACACCGGGCAGGAGAGTCACCGCCCCACC
>CBFCYU010000200.1:0-3258 GCA_965602415.1 uncultured bacterium
CGGTTACCGCCGGTACGACACACCGTCCGAGCTTGAAGCGCTCAACGAGCTGTATGCGGTGTTGCGGCCGTACATGAATTGCTTCCAGCCATCGACGAAGCTGATCGAGAAGACGCGGGTTGGGAGCAAGGTACGCAAGAAGTACGGTCGAGCGAAGACCCCGTACCGCTCGATCCGACGCGAGAGGAGACGGGAGTCCTCCCGCTAAACGTTCGGTCCCTTGGAAGACTCACGGTCGCGATCCCGGACAGCCACACGCCGCGGATCGCCGAGCAGCGACCGGGGAATCGAGATCGGCACGAGGGTGTGCCACGTCCGATTCCGGCAGACACAGTCAAGGCAGATCGGGCCAGTATCGCGCAACACGGTTCCGGTTTCGGGGTTACGGAGGAAGACAGCGGGTTCGGCCTCTGCTCCGCAGATACGGCAACTCCGCGCGTCAAGGCCGGCGAACCATCCATAATGCAGCGAAAACGGACACGTGTCGAAGTCCACGATCTCCCACGTGTGAAAGGCCTGATGGTAGATGATCTCCCATCGCCTCTCATCCGGCCCCCAAAGGTATCGTGGCATCCAAACCCACCCTTTCCCCAGCGGCAAGTCCCTCCGCTGCGATCAAACCATTCTATTCGGCGATCGTCCGTCGCCTAGTCCCTCGAATGCCGTACGATCGACCTCGATCCCTGCGGAATCCCGGACCGTCCGTACAGTCTCAGGCCGGCCGCATCGGTGCGCATGCACGTGTACCAGATCACCGCGTAGAATTCGGGGGTCGAAGGAGAACGAATGAATAGCCTGGCGCGCGGGTACTCCATGCAATCAGTGACGATGGCCGATACGTCCCGCCTCACACGGCTGGCCAACGAGTACGCCCATCGTTGGTCCGGACGAGACGCGATAACCGAAGAGCATCTGCGTGTGATGCTCTCATCGCCGGGATTCGACCTCGCCACGTCCGCGCGGCTGATTCTCGATCCGGACGGTGCCCTGGTCGCCGCTGGGCTTGTCTTCCATCGCGATCCGCACGTGACGGTTCACGCGTGGGGACTCGTCGGCGAGGCACACCAGAGGCTTGGGATCGGCCGGTGTCTGCACGACTGGATCCTGGAGCGGTCGCAGACGACGCTCGGCATGGCGCCGGCCGGCGCGCGGGTCGTCATTCATCAGAACACCTTCGACGGCGATGAGGCAGCGGAAGCGTTTCTGCAAGACGCGGGATATACGCAAACGCGCCACTACTGGCGGATGCTGATCGAGTTCGACGCGTCTCCCCGCGCTCCCGAGTGGCCTGGTGACCTCGCACTCGTGGAGTTCGATCCGGAGCGAGATCTCGAGGCGAGCGTCCACGCGTCGTGGGACGCGTTTCAGGACCACTACGGTTTCGTCGCCGGCTCGATCGAAGACGAGTTTGAGCGGACGCGGCATCGGATCGAGGCCGATCCCGACTACGACCCGTCGCTCTGGTTCCTGGCGAAAGACGGCGACGAGATCGCAGGCTTGTGTTTCTGCTCGCCGAAAGAGGCGGGAGACGACACCACCGGATACGTTCAGGCACTCGGAGTCCGCCCAGCGTGGCGTCGCCGCGGGCTCGGCCGCGCATTCCTCCTCCACTCATTCGGAGAGTTCCACCGGCGCGGCAGAGCCAAGGTGGCATTGCACGTCGATGGTCAGAGCCTCACTGGAGCGACCCGGCTGTACGAATCGGCGGGGATGCACGTCGACGAGCTATCTCACGAGTACGAACTCGAACTCCGTCCGGGCATCGAACTGGCGGTGAAGGGCTCGGCCGACTAGCTACAAGCTCGACCCGCTACTCGTCGAGCCGGAACGGCGGGTACTCGTCGGTCATCAGCGCCGCGTAGGCAAACACGCGAAACGCCCAGCGGTTGATCCCAACAACCAACCGGAAGATGTCCTTTGGGTACCTTCCGGTGAATAGCAATGTGACTGCGGCAAACAGCGTCAGAATCGTGACCAGCCCCCAGGAGTAGAAGCCGGCACCCCCTTGGAAGACCCCAATCACAATGTAATGAGGGATCGCAAGCAGCCACCATTTCACCAGGGCCAGGCCGGGAGATAGCCTCTCCGGATACGCAACGTCAAGGTCGGCCGGATAACCGCCGGGACGCAGGCTGAACGGCGGATACTGGTCCGTGCCCAGCGCCTGATAGCAGTAGAAGGCGACCCGCCACGTCCAGCGCATCACACCGACGTTGTAGTCGAACAGCCCGCGCGGATACCGGGCGGTGAACAGGATCGCGAACAGCGCCACGATCCACGAGAAGGCGAACCCGACCCAGAGGAACGGCAAGACGAAGAAGTGGGGGATCAGCAGGAACCACTTCACCAACCAGAGCGCCGGAGAGAGGGGTTCGGTCAGTTCGGCCTTGAACGTAAGAGGGAAGCCGCGTGGCGCGGTCGGCCTCGCTTCCGTCGTTTCTTGTGGCGCGACGGTCCGCGAGCGCCGCGCGACAAACAACACGACGGCCAGCCCGAGCGCGGTCAGCACGACACCGACGGCGAGTAGACCGATCCCGACCGCAAGCAGCCACGGGGTCTCGGCGCCGACCGTCCCGGTCACCTCGATCCCGCGAGATGTGTCGGCGTTCATCACGACGAGCATCCAATCGCCCGGCTCGATCGTCCACAGCAGCGTCTGCGTCCCCGCGCCCTGCACGCTGGCGTGCCAGAAGGTCTGATCGGACGGAGGCACGGGGGCGTTCGGACCCATGTGATCCTTGTACTCGGTCGTCCACACGCGATCCTTCCGATAGTCATCGAAGTCGATCCGCTCGATCTCCGAGTAGGAGATGTCCGCGAGATAGGCCTCGAGGTCGGCGCGCGCGGCGATCCCGACGAAGATCGGCTGCTCGCCCGTCATCCGGACTCTCACCGTCGTCGGATGCCGATACCACCAGATCCAGTCGCCCTCAAAGACCGCCTCGGCGGCCACGGCGTACATGTCCCGCTCGAGATCGGCCGGCGGTACCGTCAAGAACCCCTCGTCATCGGTGAATCCACGATCGATTCCGACCAGCGCCCCGCCGCCGAACAGAAGAGCGACACCGACGAGCAGAATCAGGCTTCCCAGAACCAGCGCAATGACTCTCCCAGCACTCATCCCTCACCCCCCCACAGCGATTCGATCACGTCAACGCAGACGTGTTGCGAATAATCGCATCGTAGCTTCCCCCGCAACATGTGTCAACCGTTGCGGGAACCGTCAATTGAAGACGCCCGCGGCAACGAGCCGGAGTG
>CBFCYU010000201.1:0-3239 GCA_965602415.1 uncultured bacterium
ATCCGCGAGTTCCGGGGCATCGTACGACACTCGCCATCGGCATGATGTACCTGCCATTCAACGTGGGCATCGAGCGCTAGCCTGTCGAGTTTCAGAGTACTGTTTGCACGTGGTGGCTTGAGACAAGAAGAAAGAAGAGGGTCATCAGGGCAAGATCACCAGGTAGCACCCAAGCAACCTGGGAGGTCTGCCGATGACCCTCGAAGATAAGGTACACGCTTTCCGACTCCGTGTCCTGCAATCCAGCACTGGGATCTTGCGCAGCGGGAGGGCATTGCTGGGGCGCAACCCTGAGTCCCTCAATGCAGTGGAAAAGCAGCGCAGAACAGAGTGGTCCTTCAGTACACACAGGCGTCGAGGAGCGACAACGCCTCCTGCATAACCTCGTTCGACGCCTTCCCGATCCGTTTCGCTTGCCGCGCGCGGAAGTCGATCGATTTCACCTGCTCGACCATGACAAAGCCGGCCACGTCGCGGCCTTCCGGGATCGCCACGTGGAAGGGGTAATCGCGGCGGGTGTTGGTGATTGGGCAGACGATGGCGAGCCCCGTGTGCAAATTGAAGAGGTCATGACTGATCACGAGCGCCGGACGGCGTCCGCTCTGCTCGTGCCCCGAACGCGGGTCGAGGGTGACCGCAATGTACTCCCCTTGACGCGGGATGTACTTAGCCACTTACCAGACCTCGCGTCCCGCTGCCGGCCCCCAGTCAAGCTCCTCGGCCTTGTAGTCCGCGGGAATGTCCTTGACGAGCTGGCTTAGGTCGTGCCCGCCGCGCACGCGCCGAGCAGGCGTGATGACGATGATCCCGTCACGCGCTGCGATTTCCACTGCATCGCCCACGCCGAGGTTGACATCCGCCAGCAACTCCTTGCTCAGGCGAAGGCCCTGACTGTTCCCCCACTTCTGGACTCTGGTGAGCATCGCACCACCTCCAGCGGATAGCCGAAGTATAGCCGGCCCAATGGGTGAGATCCATCCCGCTGACCTGGGTTCTCCAAGGTTGAATGGGGTCCACCGGATTCGGGGTCAGATCTTGAAATGCCACATTCTTGGAGCTCTACGTCATAGCGGCGTGGTGCGGGGGAACCGGTGATCAGTAGTCAGTTAGTTCGGGCGACACAAACTCCATCCTGCCGGAAGCCTCCCTACTCGTGTTCGGGGTCAAATCTTGAATCGCCACATTCTCAGGAGGCTCTCTAAGACCTCCATTCTTCGTATTCGGCATCGGAGACGAGGCCGATCTAGTATGAGACCAAGCCGTCGGACATCTGATTGGCATCTGCCATGACTTGCTTCTGACGCACGATCCACTCCGTCTCCAAGGCGCACGTCTCTCGGGTATCGCGGGGTTGGATTTTGCATTCCAGCACCGGGGCCCACTGGGATACCTGAGACGCCGAGACCTCACGAACCCCAAGCACCTCATGTACCTCGCCCGCGAGCTTCGGGTGGAAGCCGTGTCGGCGTGCGAAGGCGTCATCGCCAAGTGACGCCGAGGGCTGCGTGCACTGGAGGCAGCCTTCATCCGATCCGGGTCCCGCTGCTAGACTGCGAGTGTAGGAAGGGAGGCTGTGGCCATGAAGAAGATCCGACGAGCTGCTACGTGCGTCGTCATCGGAATCGTGCTTCTACTAGGGTACCAGGCCGGAGAGGCGATGAAGGGTGACTTCTCTCGATTCACACACGACCCGACGAAACACTACTCGGGCGTACTCAAGCAGCAGGGACGTGTCGACCTGGACGCCGACTGGAATGAAGAGGTCGGGATCGAGCAGTTCCAACGCAGGACGCGGGGCCGAGACCTGATCGGACTTTCGGGGGCTCCATTGGCAGGCGGAGGGTTCCTGATCGGCGTCGATGGGCAGGGCGAACTGACAGTTTCGGCGGGCAGGCTCTACGTCGACGGGATCCTCTGCTGGCTGGAGGAGCCGGTGAGCTACTCGAGGCAGCCGGATTATCCCGAGCCTCCGTCGCTCGAGCCGGAGGAGGGCCGTCGAGATTTAGTCTACATCGATGTGTGGGAGCGCCACATCACGGCAATCGAAGATCCGGAGATCCTGGAACCGGCGCTGGGCGGGGCAGACACATCGACGCGCGTCCGCACCGTGGCTCAGGTGAAGATCGGGAGAGGAGAAAGCGACGTCTCCGCCGTCGCTGAGAGAGCTGAACGGACGTGCCGGATGAGCAGTGGAGGTGACTACTACGGGCTTGAGAACCGGCTCTACCGCGTGGAGATTCACGAGGCCAGCCCCGCGGGGACGACATTCAAGTGGTCCCGAGACAACGGGACGACGGTATTCGCCATTGAGGCGTTCCCCGCGCGGAACCCTCGTCTCCTCGTCCTGGAGAAGGCTCCCGATCCGCTGCCGTTCCGTGCCGGTGACCTGGTGGAAGTTCTCGGAGACCAGACCGAACTCCTTCAGCGGCCGGGGATCCTTGCTCGCGTGGTGGATGTCGATGCCTCCGAGCGAAGCCTCCTGCTGGACGCCGATGTTTCCGCCATCGCGTCGGAGACGCATCCGAAGGTGCGTCGTTGGGATGGCATCGAACCGGTGACGGAGGGTTCCTGGATCGCGATCGAGAACGGTATCGAGATTCGCTTCTCGAGTGGAGGCTCCTACCGAACTGGGGACTACTGGCTGCTTGAGGCTCGGACGGCGTCGGGGACCGTCACGCACCTGGACGGCGAGCCGCCCCATGGCATCGATCATCACTATGCACCTCTGGCCGGTATCACGTGGGTGCGCCAAGGGGATTGGCTGGTTCCTGAGATCGAGGATCTACGAGCGGGCTTTCGCTCGCTCACCGAGGTGGAACGGGAGCTCGAGGTCCTCAGGCGGTTTCGTGACGAGGTCCTGCAGTGGATGGAGGCGAACGTCTCCGCGAGCCGCGAGGACGCCCCATCCGGCATCGGATCAGCAGTGGAAGCGGAATCCGTCGCGCGGCAGCGCGTCGAAGCCACAGCGTCGGCGAGCTCGGGCTTCTACGGTAAGTACCGTGGGACGGTGACTGACAACAGCGACCCGCGGAACATAGGCCGCTTGCGAGCCAACGTGCCCGAGGTCCTAGGTAACGTTGAGACGGCGTGGGCGCTCCCTTGTGTCCCGTATGCGGGAGAGGGATCAGGGCAGTACATGGTTCCTGGGGTAGGCGCCGGTGTGTGGATCGAGTTCGAGGCGGGTGATGTCTCGCGTCCGATCTGGAGTGGGTGCTGGTGGGGAAGCGATCAGATTCCGA
>CBFCYU010000202.1:0-3195 GCA_965602415.1 uncultured bacterium
CGAAGGCTCTCGCCCGCCAACTGCTCACCCGCCTCTGCGTTCACGCCGAACTCCGCTCCGGCGAGGGCGTCGCGAGTGAGCGCCTCTCCCCACTTATCGCCGGCGTCCCGATAGTACGCCAGGCTCTTGCCGAGGCGTTCACGGATCTTCTCGATGCTCGGAAGCGCCCTGGCGTACAGCGCAATGTCGTTCGCCAGAGCGTGGTGCGCGGAGAACGGCTCCGCGCCGTCGAGTAGGCTCAAGCCCTCGTCGATCCATCGATGTGGCTCGTCCTCTGCGGTGAACTGCGTGAACCACCCGTAGGCAACGCAAAGGAATCCCGCGGCAACGGGGTCGTTCGCACCGTCGAAATGCCGGATCGCGTCGAGGAACGCGCGGGCGCCTTCCTCGAAGTGCGCCCGCATGTCGAAGTATAAGAACAGCCCGTGCGCCGCGCGGCGGAGCAGCTCCGCCCGGCCTGTTTTCGCTGCGTGGAGCCACGCGGCACGGATGTTCGGAAGATCGCGCTGCACTCGCCGAAGCCTCGCGAGTTGGTCCGGCCCCTTCAATTCCTCGAACGAATCCTCGACGAATCCGATGAAATACATCGCGTGACGTTCCATCGCCGATTCGAAATCGCCACCCGCCGTCCGAAGGTTCTCAAGCGAGAACTGCCGGAGGAGTTCATGAACCTGATACCTTTCCGGATCGACCCGTCGGATCAGGCAGCGCTTAGCCAACGAGGCGAGCACGGTGGGCGAGCTGTCCGTCGTCCGCTCCGCCGCCTCGATCGTGAAGCCCCCATGAAAGACCGCCAGCCCGCAGAGCGAGGTCCGCTCCTCGCGGGAGAGGAGCCCCCACGCCTGCTCGTAGACAGCGCGGAGATTCCGATGGCGGGGCGGGGCGTCTCGATGCGTGTGAACGAGGAAGTCGAGATTCGAGGCGATTCGATCGGCGATCTCTCGCCACGAGAAAACGCCGCGCCACGCACCGGCCATCTCCAGGCCGAGCGGGAATCCATCGAGGAGCCGAGCGACGCGCGCCATCGCGCGCAGTTCCGTCTGTCGATCTGTCGGGGCGGAATCGACCTGCCGCTCCGCCACCTTAAGCAACCGGATCGCGTCGTACTCGCCGAGCGACTCAATCGGCGCGTCCTCGTCCGGATAGTCGAGTCCGTGGAGCGAGACGACCGTCTCGCCAGCGACATTGAGCGGGACCCGCGACGTGACCAGACACCGCGCGCGCGGCGCAGTGGAAAGGAGCGACGCCAAGAGGTCCCCGACGGAAGCGATGCCCTCCACTTCATCGAGGAGTAGCAGGATCTCGCGCTCCCTGAGGTAGTCATCCAACTCCAGTGCGAGATGCGCCCCTTTGTCGCGGGAGAGCGATAGTCCGATGGCTTCCGCAATCGACGAGGCAACAGCCTCGACTTCGTCGGCCGCACCCAACGGGACGAAGAACGTCCCATCCTCCATCCGGCTCTGGAGCTGCCGACCGATCTGCATCGCCAGGCTCGTCTTGCCGATCCCGCCGAGCCCGACCAGCGTGACGAGCCGCGCCTGATCCTCCGTCAGGAGCCTACTGGCTCGCGCGATGACGTCCGTTCGACCGACAAACGGCGTCAGCGCCGCCGGGAGGTTCGTCCTTCGAGGTGCCGCGAGCCGCTCCTTCGGCTCGGATTCGGCGTGGCGGATCAGATCGGCCAGCTCCGTCGTCGCACCTTCAGGGGGCAATCCGAGCTCATGGTTGAGGGTGCGCTGGCACTCCTCGTAGCAGCGGAGCGCCTCGCTTCTCCTCCCGAGGGCGGCCAAGCCGCGCATCAACCGGCGGTAACACGCCTCGTTCAGACCATCGGCCCTTAGCCAGCGCCTCGCGTGTGCCGTCACGGCAGTCCAATCCTCCGCTCCGGCGTAGAATGACGTCAATCGGTCGAGCGTCTCCGTCAGCTCGCGCTGCAGAGCTTCTCGCTCGGCGAACTGCCAGTCGTCGAATCCGTCGGCGTTGGAGACCATGAACCCTTCCATGAACGGCGCCGCGGCGAGAGCGACAGCTTCCTCGAGCGCCGGCACACAGTCCGAGCAAGCCTCCGTTCCCGTGTGCCCTGACGTCGGGCAGCCGGCGATGAGATCGCGAAATCGTTGGACGTCCACCCACAGGGATTCGTCTTCGACCAACTCGATGGTGCTCCGATCAGTACGCAGCAACCGTGTGAGTAGCGTCTGCCGGAGGATCCACAGGACGTTGCGCAGCGCCGAGTAGGCCGCCTCCGGACCTGACTCCGGCCACAGGAGCGTCGCCAGGGTTTCGCGATGGTGCCGGCTGCGGGTGACCGCGAGATACGAAAGCAGGGCCGTCGCCTTTCGTCGCCCGAGCTGCGTGGGCTCTCCGTCGATGTCAAGGCGCGGCGTTCCGAATAGGTGAAGCGTCACCTCGGCCAACGCGTTCCTCCTTCGTCCTCCGTCCGGTTCCATTCTACCTCGTGTGGGCGCGAACTCACGGCCTTCGGCGGAGGTCGAACGAGTCGGACTGCGCCCGAATGGGCGAACCCTGGGGATTGGGCGGAGAGACGTAGCTCGGCCTTCGCGACGACGGTACGGCAGGGAGGGAACGTCGGGAACGAGTGTAACATACGTTACGTATTGGGCGAAACTGTCTCACGCGGCGTTCGTCGGAGTGGTTACATCATTCGCGCCGCTGGCACATCGGGCAGACGAAACTGGACGTAGAACCGGTCTTGATCTTCTCGATCGTCGTCCCGCACTCCGGACATGGTTTGCCTTCTCGGTACCCAACCAAGAGGTCCTCGGCGGTGAACCCGCCGCGCTCGCCGTGAAGGTCAACCTCGTACCACGCCGCGCCCACCGCAAGGCTCCGCTCGAATTCGGTCCGAATCGCACCGTGTAGCCGTTCGACGTCGGCGGCTTCGAGCGTTGGGATCGTGCACAGCGGGTGCAGTTTCGCCCGGAAGAGGATGTCATGGATGTAGGCGTTCCCAATCCCGGCAATCTTCGACTGATCGAGGAGGAACGACTTGATCCCGCCGCGCCGCCCGGCGAGGAGCTGTGCGAGCTCCTCCGGAGACAGGTCGAGCACGTTCGGACCGAGCTTCGCCGTCATCTCGTGCTCGGCGAGCTTCCCCGGAGCGACGTAGTGCGTGTTGCCGAACCACCAGAAGTTGATCGCGACGGCTCTACCGCCATCGAGATCGAACCGGAC
>CBFCYU010000203.1:0-3190 GCA_965602415.1 uncultured bacterium
GCCAAGCGTCAGCTCAAGCTGCCGCTGCCCGTGCGGCCAAGCGTCAGCTGAAGCAACCGCTGCCCGTGCGGCCAAGCGCCAGCCTCAACTCCCGTTCGGACGTGTCTGGCGACATGCATACCGAAGACACGGGAGTCGGGATCGCCCCGGATACGGTATCCATGTGAAAAGAGGAGCCTGAACCTTGGTTAGCGTACACCTGTATGGTAAGTTGCGACGGTTCGCTGCGGACAGCGATGTGCAATCCGAATCCGTGGCGGTTGTGGCACGAGAAGAAGGAGACACCATCGCTGATCTGGCGGACCGGCTCGGGATCCCGCGAGGCGAACTCGGCAGTAACGTCTTTCTGAACGGTCGCTACGCGGGGCTTGATTCCCCCGTATCGGACGGCGACCGACTCGGCCTCTTCCCTGACGACATGCAGCTTCTGTACAAGTGGTACTTCAATCCGCAGGACAGCAAGAAAGGCGAAACGTGAGGGTCGAGCTCCGGCTGTTCGCCACACTCACCCGGTATCGGGGCGATTCGGCGTCCGCAGAGCCTTTTGATGTCTCCCTCCCCGATGGCGCGTCTCTCGGTGATCTGCTGCAGAAGCTGGCAATCCCGCCAGAGGAAGTCCATCTCGTGATGATCGACGGGCGGATTGTTCACGGCCGCGGAGTCCGCCTAGTAGGTGGCAGTCGGATCGGTCTCTTCCCGCCGGTTGGCGGGGGCTAAGCGCACCGAGTAGATCGCCCGCATGAGAGCACAATCGAAACGTGCTACGATAGGGGATCGTCCAGACTCGCCAGGAGGTCGCAATTGAAGGCAATCGTCGTACCCGCAGTGTTGGTGTTCCTGATGACCGTTTCGATGCTCTCGCTCGGCGGCGAAGCATATACGATTGTCCCGGCAGGTTCGGCCGGACCTGGTCTGTACCTCGACAAGGTCGGTCCGCTCCTCGAGGGGAGCGAGAATCTCCCGGTCGTAAACCGTCTCCCACGGATCGCGAGGCAGCCGTTGTGGGCAGTCTACGAGATCGGTGAGCCGATCACCGGTGGCTGCAAGCTGTACGGCGAGAACGAGAGGCTCGTCCGCTCGTCCTCGATCATCGTCGAGCTCTACCGACTGACGTTCTACCGCCAGAAGGCCTACTACGAACTCCTCTACCGCGAGAAGGTCCGCTGTGACGTGGCGTCGGGAATCTACCGTTTCTCTGTTCCCACGGATGGACTCGAGGCCGCGTTCTACCAGATCCGTCTCGGACTGCCCAACGGGACCAATCTAGATCCCGAGTTCCGCATTCAGATCGGCGACGCCGTCTTCACCAACGACGTGCCGCCCCCCGGATACGAAGGAGGGTGCGGCTGCGACTGATCGGAGGCAACTCGGCACAACCGAAGCCGACGACAACCCCGATTGGCTCAACCTGCCGAGGATTGGGCACCAGGGCTGTGTAGATCCGGATATGCGACAATGCAGGCGGCGGACTACACTGGCGCCATGAATCGCGGACTGCCCGATCGCCTCCACGTCCACATCGCGCATCCTCCGCCAGATGATGCGGTCCACTTCCTCGAGGCCGATCTCGAACCGGGTATCGAGGTCACGTGCGGTCCGGAGGACGCGGCACCCAAGACGGAGATCCTCGTCTCAGGGCGTCCTTCGCGGGACCAACTGGAGGCGTGTTCCGACCTTCGCGCGCTTGTTATCCCCTACGCTGGGATCCCGACGGAGACGCGCAATCTCCTCCTTGCCGCATTTCCCGCCCTGGAGGTCTACAACCTTCACCACAACGCGGCCGCCGCCGCCGAGCTAGCCTTTTCTCTCCTGCTTGCTGCCGCGAAAACGATCGTCCCGGCCGACCGGGCATTTCGCCAACACGACTGGCGGAGCCGCTACGACGAGACACCGAACCTCATCCTCGACGGGAAGACCGCGTTGATCCTCGGTCTGGGGGCGATCGGCGCGCGGATCGCTGCGGTTTGTCATGCGTTCGGTATGGACGTTCACTCCGTCCGGAGACACCGCGAACTTCCACGCCCTCCCTACGTCACCGTCCATCCGCTCGATGCGCTGCAGACGATCCTCCCGCGAGCGGACGTGCTGCTGGTCTGCCTCCCGCTCACACCCGAAACGGAAGGTCTGATCGGAGGACGCGAGCTGGATCTTCTTCCACCATCTTGTGTCCTCGTCAACGTCGCCCGAGGCGCGATCATCGACGAGGAGGCTCTCTACCACGCGGTGAGCGAACGGCGGATCGCGGCGGCCGGGATCGATGTCTGGTATCGATACCCCTTGAACCCCGACGAGCGAGAGAACACCCCGCCCTCCCGGTTCCCGTTCCACGAGCTTGACAATGTCGTGATGAGTCCGCACCGCGGCGGCGCCTACCGGACGGAGGAGCTGGAAAGACAGCGAATGCGCGATCTGGCGGTCACGCTCAACGCGATCGCGCGCGGGGAGCCGGCTCCTCATCCCATCGACGTCCGCGCCGGCTATTGACTCGCTCGGCCCTTCGTCCTGCCATTGAACCGTGCGCCCTGCGTTCAGCCACGGATGAAAGGCAGGCGGGTAACAGCAAGTGCAGGAGCGCGGCAAGAGGGAGTGACGATGAGGCTCCATCGTGAAGAGTGACGCACAGCTCCTCTCCGGAATCGCAGACCAGGATCGAGGAGCATTCCGCCTCCTCTTCGAGCGCCACAGCGATCGGGTCTACCGGTTCGCGCTGGCGCTCACCCGGCGTCCTCATCTCGCCGAGGAGGTCCTTCAGGAGACGATGATGGCCGCATGGAACGCCGCGAAGAGGTTCAAGGGACACTCGAAGGTCACGACGTGGCTCCTCGGGATCGCGAAGAATCAAGCGTACAACCTCCTGCGCCGGGAGGAGCGGGGAAGACGCCTCCCTGAGGTGTGGGATCGTCTCCCCGATCCGTCGAGAGAGGTCGAGATCTCGGTCCACGTGGAGCGAGCCCTCGATACGCTCCCCGAAGCGCAGCGCGAGGTGCTCCACTTGGTCTTCTACGAGAACCTCACCGTGCGCGAGACGGCGGAGCTGCTCGACGTCCCGGAGGGAACGGTCAAATCGCGGATGTACCACGCGCGGAAGAACCTAGCGAAGGAGCTGGCATGACGGCCTGCGACGTAGTGCGTGAATGGCTCCCCTGGTACGTCACCGGGAGCATGGATTTCGCGACCGCCGAGCGGATCG
>CBFCYU010000204.1:0-3185 GCA_965602415.1 uncultured bacterium
AACGCACGCTTGGGCGAACAGGCCTCTCCATCTCGGAGATCGGCCTCGGAACGGAGTTTCTTCTCGGCCTCCCGCAGGACACCGCTGTCAGCGTCATTCACGAGGCGATCGATCGTGGCGTCAACTACATCGACATGTTCTGGGCCCAGCCGGAGTTCCGGGACAACATGAGCGCTGCGTTCCGCGGGCGCCGCGGGGGCGTCTTCATTACCGCACACCTCGGGTCGACACTACACGACGGGCAGTATGCCGTGTCGCGCGACACGAAAGTCTGCACCGACTTCCTTCACGACTACCTCACGCGGATGGAGACCGACTGCGTCGACGTTCTCTTCGTCCACAACTGCAACTCGGCGGAGGATTACGACACGGCCTCTTCTCCCGGCGGACTGATCGAACTCGCACGGTCCTTCGTCAAGAAGGGGAAGGCGCGATTCGTCGGGCTGAGCTGCCACAACGTCGTCACCGCCCTTTGCGCGATCGAGAGCGGAGCGATCGACGTGCTGATGTTCCCGGTCAACCTGGCCAGCTACGCTGTCCCCGGAAAGGAGAAGCTCCTTCCCGCATGCGCGAAGCACAGCGTTGGCCTAGTGGCGATGAAGGTCTATGGCGGCGGGAGCCTCCTCCGGGACAAGAGCGTCGTTGAATTGGAGGACTACCAGATGGGCCGACAGGAGATGCCCAGCGCGCCGTCTCACTACAAGCTGACAGCGGAGATCACGCCGGTGAAGTGCATGGCGTACGTTCTCGATCGGCCGCAGATTGGGACGGCGGTCCCCGGCTGCAAGAGCATTGAGGAACTGGACGACGCGCTCCGCTACTACGACGCGAACGACGAGGAGAAGGACTACGCGTCGATCCTTCCGGCCTTCGCCGACTTCTCGACAGGCGAGTGCGTCTACTGCAACCACTGCGTCCCGTGTCCATCGAAGATCGACATCGGCAGGACGACCAGCCTTCTCGAGCAGGGAAGACGCGAGCTGACCGATGAGATTCGCGCTTCGTACGCGGAGCTTCGGACGAACGCGTCCGACTGCATCGCCTGCGGACAGTGTTCCTCAAGATGCCCGTTCGGCGTTGACGTCATCCGCAAGATGGAAGAAGCCGTTGCCCTCTTCGCCTGAAACGCCGACTGAGCAGAGGGCTCACCATCTGGGAGTTGCCCTCGATCAGCGCAACTCCCGTGCTGTCTGTCGATAGGACAGACGGCCAGGTGTCACCCCTTTGGTGTGGACGTGGTCGCGAAGATGAGAGAGGCTGTTGCTCTCTTCGCGCAGTAGGCCGCTTGCACGAGAGCTCACCATCCACGAGTTGTGAGGTTGTCGAACAACTCGTCCGCGACCTGCTCAAAGGGCAGGTCGCGCGCAACTCGCGTGGCGCCTATCAGAGACAAGAGCCCAGATGCCACCCTTGACGCCACTCATTGGATCCCGGCTTGGCTACCCATCCTACACGAGTTCCCGCCAATCCTTGGACCTCGTACGTGACCCGCCCAAAGACGGGTCACGCACTCGTCCGCGCTTCGAGGCGCAAGGACTACTGGCGCGCCTCAAAGCGCGAGCACGTTCGCGTTGCCAATGTCGAGGGGCTCCTCCTCCTTGGGAGTCGAGTCCTCGAGTCCGCCTTCGTGAATCCCGAGGCGCGCCTCGATCGCGCCCATCTGCTCCGGCGTGCAGCGAATCTCGCCGAGGTTGTGCACGACGTGGAAACGATCGGCGAGCACCGACGGCTCGACGTCCGATTCGATCTCCAGCTCGCCGGTGACGAGCGCGGTCACCTTGCCTTCCGAGTACTCGAACCGCGACGCGCGAAGCGTGTGCTCTTCATCGAACAGCCACAGTTCTCCCTCGTAGAAGACGACGCGATCCTCGACCATGTCGAGCTTCGATTGCACGGCCTCCTTCAGTCGCTCCGGACAGAGGATCAGCCCAAGGCTGCGGAGTCCGGTGATTCCGTTCTCGACCGCCGACGGCTCGGCATCCGGATCGAAGACGACGGTCCCGGTGCAGAAGAGACGTGCGCCGCTCAGGGACCCCAGCGTCGCGGCATCCAGTTTGAGATCTCCCTCGTGGTAGCGATATCCGGAGGGAATGACCGTCAGGGTTCCCTTGCTCGCTCTCAACTTCGACCGGATCACGTCAGCGCTCTCCTCGGCACACACGATCCTCCCGTGGACCTGGAGGTAGTCGATCTTCTGCTTGACCGCGGCGGACACGTCCTCGATCGCCAACAACGAGCCGGTTACGACGAAGCCGGTCGGCTTGTCGATTCCGGCAAGGAACCCGGCGCCTAGCTCGAGCGACCCGGTCACGAGGACGGCGTCGTCCGGGTAGGCCGTGAAGCTGCCCATGTGTTGCGTGATCTTCGCTTGAAGGACCCCGGACAGCGATTCAGGGCAGAGAACGCTTCCCATGACGACGAGACCCGCCGCGCCTCCGAACAACTCGCTTGCGCTGTCCTGGTCGAGCTTCGATTCGACCGTCACGCTCCCCATCACCACGTGGAACGCGCTCTCGTCGGTCTCCTTCATCGATCCGGCGGCGAGCCGAAGAGACCCCATGGTCGTCCGGAGCTCCACGTCCGCGGGGACCTCGATGGAGCCGTTGATGTTGCGGCAGTTGAGCCGGCTGATGTAGGACGCCGTGGCCGGCGAGTAGAGCACAATATTGACGTTGCCGATCCGTTTGATCCCCGAGATGGCTTCCTCGGTTGTCTTGCGGAGGTCGAGGACATTCACGTTCCCGATCGTCTTGCCTTCACTCATCTGTCACTCCTTTCATCTGATGGATTCCGCCATCCGATCCCGCAACCACCGGACGGCCTGATGGAGGTACGATCGCACGGTGGTGGCGGGGATTCCGAGTTCTCTTCCGATCTCGGTGCTGTTCATCCCGAGGCGATACCTCTTCTCGAGCACACCGCGGTACTGATCGGGGATCCAATCGAGGATCTCGTTGAAACCGATCAGTGCTGCGGTGTCCGTGGGCCGATGAGCATGCCGAATCATCTCGACGACCGCCGCATTGGCCCGCTTCCTCGAGCGTTGCTCGTCGAAGAACCGATTGCGAAGGACCCGCTTCAGCCAGGCGTCGCGCTGGAAGTCGTTCATCTGCGTGAGGGTGTGCGAGTGCTTCAGCGCACGGAGGAACGTCTCCTGCACGAGGTCGTCGGCCCGATCGAGCGTC
>CBFCYU010000205.1:0-3176 GCA_965602415.1 uncultured bacterium
CGGGGTGGTGTCTACGCCGTGTACGGGTTCTGCCGGGAGGGTGAGTGGGGGGGGTTTGAGGTGGTTCGGGGGTAAGCCGCCACGGGCGAGAACGGCGGAGCCGTTCTCCCGGTGGGTGAGTTAGAGAAAGTCCCTTCCGAAACCGACAACGGATCCCCAAAGGATTTGGCGGTGCGGCGGGCGGGGTTGGCGGCGATACGGGAGCGACTCGCCGCGGCAGCAATCGAACGCCCGATGTTGGACCGCGACCTCGCACTCGCCGACGCGATCGCTCGGTTCAAGGTTCGCGAGGAGGACCTTCGCGACGTCATCACCGGCGTCGAGATGGACCTGACCTCGACCCGGATCGAGACCTACGACGAGCTGCGAACCTACTGCTATCACGTCGCGTCGTCCGTCGGTCTCGCTACGCTCCCGATCCTCACCAACGGGAAACCCCCGACCGACGAGATGCGCGATGCGGCCGTCGATCTCGGCCTCGGGATGCAGTACGTCAACATCCTCCGCGATGTCGACGAGGATCTCGCGCTCGGGCGGATCTACCTGCCAAGCGAGGAGCTCGCCGCTCACGGGGTCGACGAAGCCCAGCTGAAAGCACGGACGACGACCGATGGTCTCCGCTCATTCCTCGCAGCGCACGGCGATCGAGCCAGGGCCCGCTTGAACTCCGGCCGTCGCCTCCTCGTGCACCTACCGCGAGAGAGCCGCGCCTGCCCCTGGCTGCTGTCGGAGATCTACGGCCGGGTCCTCGCCCGGATCGTTGCGGCGGACTATCGTGTCTTCGGGCAGCGAGTGTCCCTCCCCGCGATCGAGAAGCTCTGGCTGCTACTATCTTCATCATGGAGGCGGGTGTGAACGACGTCATCGTCATCGGGGGCGGCTTCGCGGGAATCGCGGCGGCCTGCCGTCTGGCCGGCGACGGGCATCGCCCGCTACTCCTGGAGCGCTCCCCGCGGCTCGGTGGCCGTGCGGCGTCTTTCTTCTCCTCCAAGCACGCCGAAGCGATCGACTGCGGACACCACGTGCTCATGCGCTGCTGCACTGCCAGTACCGGGTTCCTGCTCCGGATCGGGATGTCACGCGCCGTGCGGTTCCAATCGACGCTCTCGATCCAGATCGTGTCACCGAACGGCGCGTCCGTCCTTCGTTCGGCGTTCCTTCCCGGGATACTCCACCTTGCGCCGGCGCTGCTCGGGTATCGGGTGCTCTGTTTCCGGGATCGGCTCCGCGTGATGAGCGCGGGATTGGCGCTGTCCGTCCGCAGAGTGAACGCGAACGTCTCCTTCTCGGAGTGGTTGAGGGATCACGGGCAGTCCGATCGCGCGATCGCTCTCTTGTGGGACCCGATCAGCATCGCGACCCTGAACGCACCGGCAAGCGCCGTCAGCGTACGAGCTGCACGCAAGGTCTTCCGGGACGCGTTCTTCCGTCCCGACGGAGCGGACATGGGCTTCTTCACCGTTCCGCTCTCCGAAGTCTTCGACGCGGCCCGCGGATACATCGAGGAGCGGGGCGGGACCGTTCGGGCATCGTCTCCAGCGAAGAGGCTCCTCATCGAGAGCGGTTGGGTCCGCGGGGTCGAACTCGAGACGGGTGAGACGATCGACTGCGACGCCGCCATCTGCGCGGTCCCTCCGATGCAACTCGCCGGCCTCGTGGGGGAAACAGAAACCCTCGCCGGCCTCGTGGAGAAGGCGAGCCAGCTCCGCTGGGCGCCAATCGTCAATCTCCACGCGTGGTTCGATCGCCCTGTTCTCGAGGACGCGTTCGCTGTCGCCGTCGATTCGCCGGTCCAGGCCGTGTTCGACGTGACGCGGCTTCATGGCCGGCGCGAGGACGCAGGCACGACGCATGTCGTCCTGTCCCAGAGTGCCGCCGACGAGTGGATCGATCGCCCGTTCACCGACGTAACGGAGTCGCTCCTCGAGGCGCTCGGCGCGCTCTTCCCCCGTATACGCAAGGCACGATGTCTGGACACGCTCGTCCTACGACACCCCCGGGCGACGTTCGTCCCGTCGCCCGGCTCCGAACGGCTCCGCCCTCGTGCCGTCACGCCGATTCGCGGCCTCTACCTCGCCGGCGACTGGACGTCCACCGGGTGGCCTTCGACGATCGAGGGGGCGATCCGATCGGGGATCGTCGCCGCGTCGCACGCCGAGGAGCAGTTCGCTGCGACGGATGAAGACACTGAGCCCGCGGATTGAAGGCGTCGGTCAACGTGCCGACATCTGCCTTCGTCTACTGAGCCCTGTTCATCTTCCACTCGGCCCGGATCATCAACGCCAACAGCGTTGAGGTGCAGACAATCGCCCGGACGGCGTAGACCGTCGCGAGCGTCCCCTCGCTCGACAGGAGCGAGAAGATCGGCGCGAGGAGCAGACCGATCCACATGGTGAACGACTCCGTGTTCCGGGTCGACGTCCACATCCTCTTGACAACCGGGAAGTACGCGATCACGAGGATCGCTTGAATCGCCGAATGTGCCACCACGTGCTGGTGGGTGACCGCCCAGACCGTGATGATGACGAGAACGGCGGCGAGACAGCCGAGATCGAATCGGCTGAACCGCGTACTCCGATCCCCGAAGAGCGCGATCCAGATCGACACGAACCCGACCAGAGCGATGTCCGCCGTGTTCAGGATGTTGTCGAGCAGGCTGTGGTCGCCATCCGCCAAGTAGGTCAGCAGGCTTCCGACGGTCGCGATCGTGAAGAAGACCCACATCGCGAGGGCCGGACTGATCCGACCCTTCCGGATCAGCCAGCAGTAGCGGATCCCGATCACAAGGTTCGTCGCCACAACCGCTGCAATCGAGAACTCCCTCACGGGCATTCCTCCTCGCGTATCTCCTCTGCTTTCCGCGCAGAGGCTGCCACCCGCACGTGCCGCAAGACGGCGCCTCGTAGCTTCGCCGGCGAGACACGCTCGACCTTGACCGACACGCAGCCGTTGAAGCCAGCGAATCGGGCGAGCGACACTCCTAGGCGCGACAGGAACTCATCCGTCGCCTCGAACCAGGGTTCGAGCCAGAGCTTCCTCACGATCAGCGTTCCCGTCTTGCGGTCCGCCTTCGGATCGAGCCGCCCGACAAGCCGATCCCCGAACAGGATCGGCAGCACGAAGTAGCCATACTTCCGCTTCTCCTCCGGGAGATAGCACTCGAGCGTGTACTCGAA
>CBFCYU010000206.1:0-3174 GCA_965602415.1 uncultured bacterium
TGGTGAAGCTCTGCATTCCGCCGAAGACCTCACGAATACCTACCAGGCAGTGCCGGCCGATTTGAGAAGGCCAGCTCAGGCAAGTGGACACTGGACCGGGCAGGATTACAATGCCGACCGGTTTCCAGACTTCTTGACGCGCCATGGAGGTACGAACATGGGTAGAGAGGCGAGCTACGAAGAACGAGCAAGGGCGACCTTCGGTGAACGCGCAGATCTGTACACCACCAGCGCAGCGCACACCGATCGAGAGGTTCTCAGCCGATTGGTCGAGATTGCCGATCCGAAGGCCGACTGGCGCGTTCTCGACATCGGAACGGGCACCGGGCATACCGCGCTGGCGTTCGCGCCGCACGTTTGTGAGGTCGTTGGTCTCGACTTGACCGAGGAGATGCTTCGCGAGGCGCGCAAGCTGGCGCAGGAGAGAAGCATCGACAATGTGACGTTCCACGCAGCGGACGTCCATCGACTACCACGCGAACTCGAAGAGTCGTTCGATCTGGTCACCTGCCGCCGCGCGGCACACCACTTCAGTGACATCGATCGTGCGTTGGCCGAGATGGTACGTGTACTCCGTCCCGGTGGAGTGCTGTTGATTGACGACCGGAGCGTCCCGGAAGACGACTGGATTGACGAGACGATGCATCGATTGGACTGTCTGCACGATGAGTCGCACGTTCGTCAGTATCGGGCCAGTCGCTGGGTCGCACTCCTGGAGAGGGCCGGGCTTTCCGTCGAGGTCGTCGAACCGTACACGAAGCATCGCCCGGTGACGGCGTTGACCGACCGCGTGTCGCCGGAGAACGTCACCGACATTCACGCGATTCTCGACGGCCTGTCGTCGGAGGAGCGGTCGAAGCTGCGACTTGAGGCCGTGGACGGCGAGGATCGATCGACCCACTGGTACATCATGGTCGCGGCGCGCAAGCCGTGACATGACGGCACCGACGGAGAGGGTCGCTTCGAACGCGAGATGGGAGTGCTGTCAGTGGTCAGTCAAGCGCCTGTGATGCAGGAGTAGGTCTCTGACCCCGTATTCTACGCATGATTCAAGAATAGAGGCCTGGCCCCGCACCCCTCGCTGAGCTGTAGGGTGCACCGAATCCATGCTCGCCTTGCGGAGAGACTGCCGAATCGCGGACCATCAGCTCGCAATGCGCCAATCCCGTGACGGAGCATTGTGGAACGACCGTGGAAAGGGGACTTCGCGTGAGACGAGGGATGGTGATTCTGCATTTCGGAGCGTTCGTGGGGGCTCTTCTCGGAACGCTGCTGATGGGACAGGCTGCTGCACTCGGCACCGAGATCGTCGACCCTGACAGCGTTGGCTCACTCGCCAACCTGGTGGCTTGGGACACGGCCGGCGTTCCGGTGTTTGCGTTTGCCTTTTCGCCCGACAGCGCGCTGCTCTATGCTGCACACGGGAACCGAGTGACGGTCTGGAATCCGTCCGACGGATCCGCTGTGAAGTCTTGGCCTGCCCATCCGGGATACGCCGCGGCGATCGACTTATCTCCCGACGGCGACCTCGTGGCGACGGCCGGCAGCGATGCGATCGTCCGCATCTGGGAAGCGGCCTCCGGAGATCTGGTGCGGGAGCTTTCGCCGGCGGGCACCCACAGCGTTGCCTTTTCGAACGACGGGTGCCACATCGCGTCGGCCGATCGCAACGCCAACCTCCGCGTGTGGACCGTTCAGTCCGGGGATCTGGTCTGGTCCGCCGACGCCGTGAGCCGGATGTTCTCCCTGGCCTTCTCTCCGGACGACTTGGCCATCGTGACAGCGCATGGCCTCCCTGATTTCGCGGTCCGCGCCTGGTCTGCAGACACGGGTGAGCTTCTCTGGGACTCGTTTGCGCACGAGGCGGATGCGCACGTCGTCGCGTTCTCCCCCAATGGCGAGACGGTCGCATCGGTCGGGGCGGACACCCTCGTCATTCTCCGGGACGCGGCCTCAGGTGACGTTCTGCGTACGCTTCGTGGACACAGTCAGCCCCTGTTCGAGGTGCTCTTTCTCAGTGACCGGCTGCTGGCCACAGGGGACGGTGGCGGAACCATCCGCCTGTGGGACCTCGAGACCGGGCGTACGCTTCGGGCTCTCAGGGAACACAACAGCGAGGTCAGTGCCCTGGCGTTCTCGCCCGATGGGACGTTGATGGCTTCCGCGTCTTTCGACATGGAAGCGATCCTCTGGGGCGTGCCCTAGCCGGCCCGTCCCGCGTGCCCAACCGTTGCCGTGTGCTAGCCGGGTCGCCTTGCTCCTCTGCAACCCGAACCCTCGATAGGTCATCGACCCGAGTTCGCAGTCCCTGCAAACTCGGAGGAACTTGAAGCAGCCCGTCAGGGTTGCCGAAGCTCCCAGGTCGCCAAGACGAGTTCCCGATATCCGGGAACTCGCAAGAGACTCGCCTTGTAGCAGCTCACCCACACGAGTTCCCGTTATCCGAGGAACTCGCAAGAGACTCGCCCCCACCAAGAAGAAGCCGCTATCGATGCTTCTTCCAAGCAACCCACTGGTGGGTTGCCAGTCTCCAGACATCCGCCACATGCGTAGGATTCTGCTACGCTCTCCTCATGCTCATCCTGGGCGAGCCGTGTCGTCTCGGTCGGCCTCCACCCTACACCCTCCATCCTCCACCCTCTCCTTTCTACTCGACGCGGTAGAAGTCGCCGTCCGAGGCGCGACATCGCAGCGCTTTGCCATCGGCGATGCAGTCGAACGTCATCCTGTGCGGCGACGTCTCGTCGCCGACTCGGAACGTTCCATTGCCGAGATCGGTCAGCACGTTGTCGGCATACCCCCCGAAGGATTGGCAGATCAGCTGACCTTTCCGGACGAAGAACCTCAGGCTGCCGACGAGGACGCCGAACGCTCGATAGTGTCCGGCGTAGGCGTCCCATTCGGTCGGGACGTCATGGCTCTCCGGACCTTCGTAGGCCTCGTTGCGATACCACGCGCCGAGCTGAAACGCCTCGACGACGGCTCCCGTCTCACTGCGTCCGAAGGAGAGCATGGCGTAATCGAAGCTGGGATGCGTTGTTAGGAAGCTGTCGCCCCAGATCGGTTCCAGTCGGGCCGTCGTTCCGTCGGACGCAAGCGAGAGGTGGCCGTCCTCGTCGGCGATCGTGAACGTTCGATCGTCGAACCGGTAGCTCCCGACGTACTCGGACGCCT
>CBFCYU010000207.1:0-3173 GCA_965602415.1 uncultured bacterium
ACGGCGTTCCGATCCGGATGGCCCTCCTGGTGTCGCTGACTCGGTAGAATCTGCGACCGCGCCGGTTTGCCGGCGCGCGATCTACCATGTCGCGGTTCGACTCGATATGATCAGCGGAGACACGTGGAAGGGAGTGAAGCGGTGGAGATCGGTGAACTGAAGCGAAAGGCGAATGAGCTGCGCGGTGACGTCCTGCGGATCGTCACCAACGCCAACTCAGGCCACCCGGGCGGGGCCCTCGGGATGGCCGACCTGTTGACGGTCCTCTACTACAAGTACCTCCGCCACGACCCGAACAACCCTGACTGGGAGGACCGCGATCGCTTCGTCCTTTCGAACGGGCACACCTGTCCGATCCTCTACGCGGTTCTCGCCGACCGCGGCTACTTCCCACGCGAGGAGTTGTGGCGATTCCGGAAGCTCGGGGCGATGCTCCAGGGGCACCCGTCGACGGCGTGGAAGGCCCCCGGCCTCGAGGTCTCCAGCGGCTCGCTCGGCAACGGCCTCTCTGTCGCGCTTGGGATGGCAATCGGAGCGAAGCTTGCCTCACGCGACGGGCGCGTCTACTGTTTCGTCTCCGACGCCGAATTGCAGGAGGGGCAACCGTGGGAGGCAGCGACGGCCGCCGCGCACCACCGGGTCGACAACCTGTGTACGCTGGTCGATTGGAATGGGGTCCAGATCGACGGCTACACCCGGGACGTGATGGACGTCGGGGATTTGGCAGCCAAGTTTCGTGCGTTCGGGTGGAATGTCCACGAGATCGACGGGCACGACTACGACGAGATCATGGCGGCGTTCACATCGTTCCTCGCCTCCAGAGGCTCGGGGAAGCCGACGGCGATCGCCGCCCACACCATCCTCGGCAAGGGCGTCTCGTTCATGGAGAACGACCCGAATTGGCACCACGGAGCGCTGTCCGAAGGACAGCTCGAGGGTGCGCTCGCGGAGCTTGGTTCCGCCGTTGCCCGGCCGGATCCCAATTCGGATCGGCTCTTCGCGGACGTCTAGGCTGCTGTCTTCTGCCTTCGGATCAGCAACGCGTCGGACATCGCCGCCGCGTCGACGGTGACCGAGTCCCCCTCGGCGATCTCGCCAGCGACGATCTCGCTCGCGAGCGGGTTCTCGACGAGGCGCTTCATCGCTCGGGCCAGCGGGCGGGCGCCATAGTGCGGATCGTAGCCCGCCTTGGCCAGCACGCGCTTTGCCTCAGAAGTCAATGAGAGGGAGATCTCCTGCTCGGCCAATCGTTCATTGAGCTCCGCGATCTTCAGGTCAACGATCCGCTCGATCGCGCCCTCGGAGAGCGGATGGAAGATGATCGTCTCGTCGATTCGGTTGAGGAACTCGGGGCGGAACGCCTCTCGTAGCTCCGCGCGGACCCGTCCGTGGATCGTCTCTTTGGTCGCGTCGGTTTGGAAGTGCTCACTCCCAGCGTTCGAGGTCATGATCAGGATCGTGTGGCGGAAGTCGACCGTCCGGCCGTGTCCGTCGGTTAGCCGGCCTTCGTCGAGCAATTGGAGGAGAAGGTTCATCACTTGGGCGTGGGCCTTCTCGATCTCGTCGAACAGCACGACCTGATACGGGCGGCGACGGACGGCCTCGGTCAGTTGCCCCCCTTCCTCGTAGCCGACGTAGCCGGGCGGGGATCCGATCAGCCGGGCGACGGCGTGCCGCTCCATGTACTCGGACATGTCGATCCGCAGCAGTGCGGTGTCGCTTCCGAACAGGAACGCGGCGAGCGTCTTGGCGAGCTCGGTCTTCCCGACGCCGGTCGGGCCGAGGAAGAGGAAGGTTCCGATCGGACGACGCGGGTCGGACAGGCCGGCTCGCGAGTGGCGGACCGCTTCGGCGACGGCGCGGACCGCTTCGTCCTGATCGATCACGCGTGCGTGGAGGGTCTCCTCCATGCTCGCCAGGCGGGCCCGTTCTTCCTCGAGCATCCGCTCAACCGGGATTCCGGTCCACTGAGAGACGAGTCCGGCGATCTCCGCCTCGGTCACCACGTCGCCGGTGCCGTCGACACGCAGGCGGCTCGCTGCCTCGTCGACGAGGTCGATCGCCTTGTCCGGGAGGAATCGGTCGGAGATGTAGCGCTCGGAGAGACGCGCCGCGGCACCGAGCGCTTCGTCGGTGATCTCGATCTTGTGGTGCTCGGTCAGCTTCTCCCGCAGTCCTTCGAGGATGGCGACTGTCTCCTCGACCGTTGGCTCGCGGACGACGATCCGCTGGAACCGCCGCTCGAACGCGGAGTCCTTCTCGATCCGTTCCCTGTATTCGTCGAGCGTTGTCGCTCCGATCACCTGGAACGTACCACGCGAGAGCGGGTCCTTGAGCATGTTCGAGGCGTCGATTGCTCCCTCGGCCGCCCCGGCGCCGACGAGGGTGTGCAGCTCATCGACGAAAAGGATCGTTGCACCAGCCTGTGCCTCGATCTCACGGATCACCGCTTTCAGGCGATCCTCGAACTCGCCGCGGAACTTCGATCCGGCGACCATCGACGCGATGTCGAGGGCGACGATCTCCTTCCCGTTAAGGGTCTCGGCGACGTCGCCGTCGACGATCCGTTGCGCGAGTCCCTCGGCGATCGCCGTCTTCCCGACCCCCGGTTCGCCGATCAACACAGGGTTGTTCTTCCGGCGGCGGGAGAGGATCTGCTCCATCCGGCGGATCTCCTCTTCGCGGCCGATTACCGGATCGAGCTCTCCACGCTTCGCCATCTCGGTCAGGTTCCTCGAGTACTTCCTCAGGATCTGATATCGATCCTCGCCCTCGCGGTCAGTCAGACGCTGCTCGCCGCGCACGTCGCGAAGCGATGAGTAGATCGCTTCCGGCGTGATCTGGTGACGCCCGAAGATCCTCCGGATCTGCGGGTCGGTCGTGCGGCTGATCGCGAGGAGGAGGTGATCGGTCCCGATGTAGTCATCATGGAGGCGATCGGCCTCCATCTGCGCCGCCTGCATGACGGCGTCGAGACGTGGCGTGATGTAGATCTGGCCGCCAATCTGCCCGCCGATTGATGGCTGGCTCTTGAGGAGGACATCGAGGTCCTTTGCCAGTGCGTCGGTGTTGATCCCCATCGTCTGGAGGATCTCGCGGCCGATCCCCTTCACGCTGACGAGGATCATCGCGATGTGCTCGACGTCGAGCTGGTTGTGCTTGTATCGGGTCAG
>CBFCYU010000208.1:0-3157 GCA_965602415.1 uncultured bacterium
CTCCAGGGCCGAGCAGTTCAAGCATCGTCGGCAAGCTGGTGTTCCTTGGATTGGCTGTAGCGCTGATCGGCTTGCTGGTTTCGGGATCTAGCTACTAGAACGACGGGCGCAATTGACCTAGACTGAATGTATGCAACGTCTCGAAACCCTCGAAGACAAGGGCAGGCCAAGAGAGATCATTGTCCATGACGGAATGCAGCAAGGGTACCGCTATCGGCTGACAGAGCCCTTGGGAGAGTACTCTCACCCGGAGTTCCGCCCTGAACTCACACCGAAGGAGCTGCTCGGACTCGGCGTCTTCGGCGGGAAGTACATGACGGATTGTCGCACCGAGTTTCCAGAGGATTGGTACACGCACGCGAAGCTCTCGCCAGGTAGTCGTGACCCTTCTCTCAACTTCTTCGGTGTCAACGCATCCAAACCCCTGACGTACTGGCGCGACAAGGGATGGATCCACGCCGACGATCCACGTGGCTGGTTCCAGTGGTACTGCCGCTACTACATGGGCAGGCGGTGTCCAGATGATGAACGTCAGATTCGCCGCTGGAAGGCCATGAACCGACACGTCGCGCAGATAAGGAAGAACTGCCTTCCAGGCGACCTCCTCTGCCGCCCTCGCCAGCGGCAGGCGTTGCTCCACTGGGCATACGATTCGCGCGACATCTAGCTCGGCACCAGAGGATGAACCTAGCGCGCGTTTCCTGCACTCGGGACTCTTCCCTTTCCCGAGTCGAGCACTTCAACAAGCCCCAACGGAAACGGCTCGAAGTAGAACTGATCCGCAAGGTACTTCACGTCGAACCGAACGATCCATGAGCGAAGTATGCTCGTTGGTGCCGAAAGCGGGACGCGGCGATCTCGATACTGCTCAAGCGAGTCAAGGAAGAACGCCTTCTCGCTTGATTGCAGTTCATCGGAGATGTAGCCGAATCCATGCATCAAGATGTTGATCGCCGATGTGCGCCGGGGAGCCTTGACCAGAGCCATATGAAGGCCGTTCGCGTAGTCCGCCAGAACTTCCGCCACCGGTCTCCTGCCTGGGTTGGCGACGATGCGGCCAAGCTCGCGCATCTTCGTCTGGTTGTAGGCCATCAGGATCAACTTGTGCGTTGAGTGAAACGCCACGAGGTCGCGCATCCTCCCACCAGCACAAGCCTGGCGGAAGCGGGCCGAGGCGAAGAGACGTGTTAGGAAGTGCTGCCTGATGTCGAAGCTCTTCAGTCTTCCCTCATCCTCGATGGCACAGTGCGGAAACTTCTCAGCGGCGGACCCGCCGAACATCCCGCTTGTCTTGATGGATGCCGCTCCCCGCTTCTCGTTGACATAGAGCTTGACCTCGCGCGGTCCGCAGGAGGGAGACGCGTACTTGAGGACGAACCCATCCGGCGCTTCGATCTCGGCAAGGAACCGATCAGCGAACGCTTTCATTCTATCGGTCACGTCGAGTCCGGTCTCCGGCTGGACGAGGCGCGGTGACGCTTCATCCCCGACAAGGCGGATCGGTTGTCGGGGAATGCCAAGACCGATCTCGACCTCCGGGCACACGGTGACAGCGTCGACAAAGGGCTTCAGCTGCTCAACCATTGGCTCGCTGATGATGCCACCGTTGTACCGACAGTGATCGAACCCAAGACAACGGCTGAAGACGACTCTCGGTCTTGGATGATCCATAGCCAAGTCCCCCTTTCCACGATGCAACCACAGCGGTCCGCGGGATCAGGCTGTGGTTAGTCCTCGTCCGACGTGTCTCGTGGTTGCTCGAAGCCGAAGAGCTCCCACCAGTGCTCACGAAGCCACTCGCACGCTAGCGGCTCCTGCACACGAACCATGATGAACACGTGCTTGGTCAGATCAGGATCAGGGTAGCCTATCGTATCGGCCTTCAATAGGGAATTCGTCGCTTCGAGGATGGTTTGCTCGTCAGACCAGTCAATCGTGCCTTCAATCCGATCCGGCGCGACCACAATCCCGGACAGCACGTACTGAACACGCTGCACGATGTATGTCCGCCCTTCTAGGATCCCGAGGATCTTCACGAACACCGTCATGCCCGGAAATCCGTCCTCGTCCTGGTCGAACACGCGTGGATCATCGGGTTCAGTGGGCAGCTCGTCGGTTCCCGGATTCTCCAACAAGGCACCACGAACCTCGAGATACGGATCCTGGACGAAGCGAACGTCCCCCTCTTGCTCGCTGAGGCTGGCTGTTCTGGCGGTGGGTCTCAGAGATGCCATGAATGCAACGGGAATCTCCGTGCTCACAAGAAGGGTTCCATCATCGACAAAGGTCAAGCAGTAACGGTCCCTCATCGTGAGAACGTTGCCGTCCTGCTCGATGTCGACCCACTGGACCACATAGCTCGTTCGAGTCACTTCGCCGGCAAATGGCAACACGGCAGTCTGCGGGTATACCTGCACCATGGCCCACGTTCCTTCAAGGTCGGGGATTGTCCCGAAGCTTCCCGCGCCAAGAAGCACCACGAGGAGCATTCCCAGAGCAGTGCGTCTGTACAGCTTCATTGTGATGTACCTGTCTCACCATCCTGCTGCATGTTGACCGATTGGTCCATCATCCGGAAGCTCTGGAAGTCGTATCCTTGGGATTCCAGTCTCATGACGATGCCCGCAAACACGTCATCGGGGAGTGTCGGTGTCCGGCTGAGAATCCATCCATAGTTGCGGGACGGATGCCCGACCACGGCATACGAGTAGTCCGGTGCTAGGTCGATGACCCAATAGGGTGCGCCGAACCACCAGATGCCAAGGAATCGAACGAAGCTGACCTTGAGCTTACTCGACTCGGACGGGTTCGGGATCCAAGCTTGGCCACGTGCTACATCAATATTCCCTTCTGAGTCGTAGCATGTGTTGACCACCTGGATCCTGCCGTTCTCCAACAGCGTATACTCGGCAGTCGTTCCTTGCACACACTGCCGCTCGAACGTGGTGGGGATGCTGGCAATCGAGTACCACAGCCCCATGTATCGTGCTGCATCCACAGATTCAACAACCTGTAGCGGCTCGTTCGCCGCCACCGCCCCTACACTCAAGCACACCAGTATGGCCATCGCAACTCCTATTCGCATGCTTCCCCCTTTCGTCCTCAACGAGTCTAGTGTGACGCCAGCGCCCTGCCAACCTGCGCCGCTTCGCAGCCT
>CBFCYU010000209.1:0-3141 GCA_965602415.1 uncultured bacterium
CGTCAGGGAAGACGACGCTCGCCAAGGCGGTCGAGAAGGATCTCATTGCACGCGGTGTTCGCGACGTTCAGCGACTCGACGGCGATATCGTCCGACAGGATCTGACCCGAGATCTCGGGTTCTCCAAAGAGGATCGGGACGAGAACATTCGCCGCGTGACGTTCGTCGCGGAGCTTCTGTCGAACAACGGGGTCGCTACGACCTGCTCGTTCATCTCACCGTATCGGAACGCGCGGGCCAATGCGAGGGCTCGATGTCGCAACTTCATCGAGGTCTACGTCGAGTGTCCGCTGGAGGCGCTGATCGAACGCGATCCGAAGGGATTGTACAAAAAGGCACTCGCCGGCGAAATCAAAGGATTCACCGGCGTCGACGATCCTTACGAGGAGCCCGAGTCCCCCGAGATCGTCGTCCACACCGCCACCGAATCGATCGACGAATCGACCCACGTGATCATCGATTACCTCGAACGGAACGGTTTCCTCACCCCCTCGGCGGAGGGACGACCCATCGTCGCGGCCCCGACCGAACTCGTCAACCGGATTGCCGTTCACCCGGAGAGCCTTCCGTCACCGGACGGCCCAACCGTGACGCTCTCGAATGCGCTCCTCTGCGAGCTCGATGCGATCGGCTGTGGTCTGTATACGCCGCTTACTGGATTCATGACCGAAGCGGAGTACGAGCGTGTCGTCGACGCGATGCGCCTCCCCGACGGGACCGTCTGGTCCGTTCCCGTTGTTCTCCCCGTCCCCCATGAAGACCACGAAGGGATCCGGCATGGCATGGTCCTTGCACTGAACGGGGAAGACGGCGTCACCTACGGCCTGCTGGAGGTCAAGGACGCGTTCGAGCGAGACCTGCAGCGCGAAGCCTCCGCCGTCTACGGAACGACCGACGCGGAGCACCCCGGCGTCGCCCGACTCCTGACCGAACCGCCGACCGTCGTTGGAGGGGACATCCATCTGCTGAAGCGGGCGCCGATCACATCGCACACGAAAAACCTCGATCCGTCGGAGACGCGCAAGGCGTTCGCCGACAGCGGCTGGAAGACCGTCGTCGCGTTCCAGACGCGCAACCCGATCCATCGCGCACACGAGTATCTGCAGAAGTGCGCACTTGAATCGGTCGATGGGCTGTTCATCAACCCGCTGATCGGTGACACGAAGGAGGGTGACATCCCCGCCGACGTGCGGATGCAGTGCTACGAGGCACTCCTCGAGGAGTACTATCCGGAGGATCGCGTACTGCTCGGGACGTTCCCGGTTCCGATGCGCTATGCCGGTCCGCGCGAGGCAATCCACCACGCCATCTGCCGGAGAAACTACGGGTGCACGCACATCATCATCGGTCGCGACCACGCAGGCGTCGGCAGCTACTACGGCACGTACGACGCACAACAGATCTTCGATCGATTCGAGCCCAGGGAACTTGGGATTGAGCCGCTCAAGTTCGAGCACTCGTTCTTCTGCACCCGCTGCGGCCAGATGGTGAGCCGGAAGACGTGCCCACACGACAAGAAGAACCACGTCTTTCTGTCCGGGACGAAGGTCCGCGCCTTGCTGCAAGAGGGCAAGGATCTGCCCGGCGAGTTCACCCGCCCCGAGGTGGCGGAGATCCTCCGCAAGAGCGTGAACGGATGAAACGCCTCGCGTTGATCGGTCTGGACTGCGCCGATCCCGTGCTTCTCCGGGAATTGCTCCCCGAGCTTCCGGCGTTGCGAGAGCTGGCAGAGAACGGGAGTTTCACGCGGCTCCGTTCGACCGATCCCCCCATTACTATCCCCGCGTGGATGTCCATGATGACCGGCAAGGACCCGGGCCAGTTGGGCGTCTACGGGTTTCGCAATCGTCGGAGCTACTCGTACGAGGGCTTGCGGATCGTGAATTCCACCGCCTTCGCGGACGCGGACCCCGTCTGGGACACGCTCGGCCGTCACGGGGTCCGATCGATCGTCCTCGGGGTTCCTGGGACGTTCCCGCCGCGTCGGTTGGTCGGACAGATGGTGACCGGTCTCCTTACGCCGGGCCCGGGTGCCGCGTTCACGTATCCAGCGAGTCTCAAGGATGACATCCGCCAGTGGGTCGGTGACTTTGTCTTCGATGTCTCCATCGCCGAGGATGAGGATGAGGCTGCGCTTATCTCCCAGGTCCGACAGATGACCACCCAGCGCTTCGATGTGGCTCGCCAACTCGTCACCGGTAACGACTGGGGGCTTTTCGTGATGGTCGAGATGGGGCCCGATCGGATGCACCATGCAATCTGGTCACGTCACGACCCGCTGCATCCCAATCACGATCCTGAAAGCCCGCTTAGGAATGCCATCATCGAGTACTACCGCTTCTTGGACGACGAGATCGCCTCACTCGTCGATGTCTTTCCAGACGACACGCAGATTTGCATCGCCTCCGATCACGGTGTCCAGCGATTAGAGGGGGGAATCGCAATCAACGAGTGGTTGATCAGAGAGGGGCACCTGACGCTCAAGGCATACCCCACTGAGCCGACGCGGATCGAGGATCTCATCGAGCGAAATCTGGTCGACTGGGACAGGACGACCGCCTGGGGAGCAGGAGGGTACTACGGTCGCGTGTTCTTCAACGTAGCCGGACGCGAGTCGCGGGGAGCGGTTCCCGCAGATCGATATTCTGCATTTCAGGAAGAGCTCGTCGCAGCGATCGAGGAGATTCCCGACGAATACGGTTCGCCTCTCGGAACACGGGTCCTGCGTCCCTCCACCACGTACCGTGCGGTTCGCGGCATCGCCCCCGATCTTCTCGCCTACTTCGGGAGTCTCAGTTGGAGATCAATCGGGACTGTGGGCTGGAATCGCATCCACTTGCGGGAGGGCGATGCAGGTCCCGGCACTGCGAATCATGCCCTGGAGGGGATCTTCCTCTTGGCACCGTCGATCGGACATGATATCCCCCGCTCCATCCTGGAGGTCCGCGATTTCATCCTCAAGCAGTTCGGGATTGCGGAAGAGTAGCCGCGGCGATTCCGTTCACTTCGGATGCCCCGCCACGCTGACCTTGAGTCCTGCTCGAACCGAAGAAGAGGGAAGGGGTCCTGTTACTTGACCCCCGCCGGCGCAACGTCTATAACCTGACATCAGAGGTAGCGCATGAAAGAACACGAAATCGA
>CBFCYU010000210.1:0-3140 GCA_965602415.1 uncultured bacterium
ACTGAGGTTGGGGGGACTGTGCGCTAGCCGTTCGAGCGCACGAGGGCTCGAACACGGGGCGGATCGAGGGGGTACCTGTGGACAGCCGCGCCCGTCGCGTGAGCCACGGCGCGCGCGACGGCCGCGTGGGCGGCCATCAGCGGGACCTCGCCGATCCCTTTCGCGCCGAACGGGCCGGCGGGAAACTCGGCCTCGACGAAGTCAACTTGGGTCTCCGACGCCACGTCGCGGATGGTCGGAATGCGGTACGTGGTAAGTCCGTTGACGATCAGGCGTCCGTCCCGCTGAGGGATCTCCTCCATCACCGCAAACCCGATCCCCTGCGCCACACCGCCTTGGACCTGCCCGGTCGCCAGGGTTCGGTTGAGGATCCGGCCGGAGTCATGGACCGCAACGAAGTCGACGACACACGATTCACCGGTCACCGTGTCGATCTCGACCTCGGCGACGTGCGTCGCGTACGCATAGACCGGATAGGCGTCCCCAAGACCGGTCTTGGGATCCCAGCTAACCGGCTCGGTTTGCGCCCACCCCTCGACCGCCGGATCGAGATTGCGCAGCCAGAACGCGCTCGCGATCTCGTTCAGTCGTAGCAGGACCTCCTCGGCAGGAATCTTCAGCTCTTCGGCGACAGCAGCGATCCGCTCGCGGAGCTTGTTCGCTGCGTCGAGGACCGCCAGTCCGCTCATCATGGTTCCGCGCGACGCCACCGTCGGCCCGCTGTCGGGGACACGGCTCGTGTCGACCGGTGCGACGTGAATCCGCTCGATCGGCACGCCGAGCGACTCCGCCGCGACCTGGAGGACGACCGTCGTCAGCCCCTGCCCCATCTCGACCGTCCCGACGGCCACGGCGATCGATCCGTCTGCCTCGAGCTTCATCGTCGCCCCGGCCTTATCGAGGAAAGGGGCCTTCCCACCGAGCCCGACGCCGTAGATGACGGACGACAGGCCGACCCCGCGCCGACGATCCGTGTGCTCAGCGTTGAACACCTCGACCCGCCGCAGGCGGTCTTCCCATCCGGCTAGTTCGACCGCCCTCTCGAGCGTCTCGAGGGCTCCGACACTCTCGTCCACGACCTGATCGGTCGACGTGCAGTCCCCGGGGCGGAGGAGGTTGCGCCGTCGGATCTCGGCCCGATCGATCCCCAGCCGCTCGGCGAGCAGATCCATCTGCGACTCGTGCGGGAAGATGACCTGCGGGCTGCCGAATCCGCGGAACGCGCCGTTCGGCACCGTGTTGGTCGCGACCGACTTCGCGTCGACCTTAACGTGCGGAATCCTGTATGGACCGGCCGCCGTGCACAGGCTCCGCCACAGCACGGCCGAGGAGAGCGTCTGGTACGCTCCGGCGTTCAGGACCACGTCTACCTCGATCGCGGTCAGCGTCCCGTCGGCCTTCGCGCCGGTCCGGTAGCGGACCCTCGACGGATGCCGCTTGCTCGTCGTCAGGACGTCCTCGCCGCGGTCGAGAACGAGCTTCACCGGGCGGCGTGCCTTCGCAGCGAGAATCGCTGCAAGGGAGCCGATGAGCGACGGAACGTCCTCCTTGCCGCCGAACGCCCCCCCGGTCACCGTCTGGACGACGCGGACCTTCGCCAACGGGAGGCCCATCACCTTGGCAACGGCGCTCTGGACGTAGAACGGACACTGCATCGACGCGTAGACCGCAATCGATCCGAGCTCGTCGGGGACGACGATCGCCCCCTGAGGCTCGATGTACGCATGCTCCTGGTACCCGGTCTCGTACTCCGCCTCAACGATCACGTCCGCCTCGCCGAACCCACGTTCGACGTTTCCCTTCCGTAGAACCATCGCGTTGAACAGGTTCCCGCCGCCCTCGGCGGCGTCCGAATCGGCGACAATGACCGGCGCGTCCGGCTCGAGCGCGGTTCGCGTGTCGCTGACGACCGGGAGCTCCTCGTACTCAACAATCACGCGCTTCGCCGCTCGCTTCGCCGCTAGGCGCGATGTCGCCGCGACGAGCGCGACCGGCTCGCCGACGTAACGGACGACGTCTTGAGCGAGAGCTGGCTGGTCGTCGTAGATGACGTGAACGACGTTCGCCCCGGGGACGTCGCCGTGGGTGACGACGCAGGTGACGTCCGGATCGTCAAGGGCGACATCCGGATCGATGCGGACGATCTTCGCATGCGGGTGCGGACTGCGGACGACCGCGCCGTGGAGCATCCCGGAGAAGGCGAGGTCGTCTGCGAACCTCGCCTCGCCCCGCACCTTGTCGACAGCGTCGGGACGGGGAACCCCGGCTCCGATCAGCGTCGCCCGCTCCGCGTTCACACTAGACCCGACCTCCCATCGTCAGAGTCATGATCGCCTTCTGCGTGTGGAGCCGGTTCTCCGCCTGGTCGTAGATCCAGGAGAGCTCGTTGTCGCAGACCTCCGGCTCGGCCTCGTGGCCGCGGTCGACCGGCATGCACTGAAGCAGATAGCCCGGATCGCAGAGCTTCTTCTGGCGATCGGCGGTGTAGCACCAATCCTTATATTCCAGCGCGATCTTGTGCTCCTTCTCCTTGCCGATTTCGTAGCGGTCGGCGGTGAACCAGTTGCGCGGGAAAACGACCGTCGCTCCCGCGAGCGCTTTGTCGAGGTCGTTTGAGATTGCGAACTGCCCGCCGGACGTGGCCGCCAGGTCGCGACACTGCTGCATCACGGTCGGGTCAAGGTTGTACTCCGGCGGATGGGCCATTACAACGTCCATTCCGTACATCGTCGAGATCAGGGCAGTACCCTGCACCGAGCAGCGTCCGCGGATCCACGGGGTGTACGCCCACATGATGACGACCTTCTTCCCCTTCACGTTGCCCCCAAGCTTCTCGTGCATCGTGTAGATGTCGGTCAGCGATTGGCACGGGTGGTTGATGTCCGACGCCATGTTGATCACCGGGACCTCGGCGTGTTCGGCGAATCGGCGCATCACCTCGTCGCCGAATCCGTAGTGGTCGATTGCATCGTCGAGGAGGCGGATTCCGATCCCATCGCAGAAACGGGCCATCGCCTTCGCGGTGTCCTTGACGGTCTCCCCCGCCCCCGGCTTATCCTCGAGCGACAGGCGCATCGTCGACGGATTGATGAACTGCGCGTGCCCGCCGAGCTGCGTCATCCCGGTTTCGAACGACATTC
>CBFCYU010000211.1:0-3103 GCA_965602415.1 uncultured bacterium
CCTGGGCGAGGTACAAGTAGTACCCGTTCGCCAATCGTTCACCGCGCGCGTTGGTCCGATCCCAATCGGCGAAATCGCCGAGGACCAACCCCGAGCTCCACAGCTCGTTCTCCGCCAGGTCGTAAACCGTCACGCGCAGGCTCGCTGCACCGTCCGCCTCGAACCGGATCACGTCCGAGTAGAGCGTCGCGGTGAACGTGATCTGTTCCGAATCGGCCGTGACCAACAAGGGGACCACGACCGCCGAAACAACAACCGCTCCGATGAGCGCGATCCACAGCGCCCGTACCCGTTGTCGTCGTTCCATTCCGCACCTCCTACGCGATTTGCGCATTCGTATTTAGCTGTTACCTCGTTAGCAGAACGAGTATCAGTCCTTCACCTTCGGTCAGCGGTTCCATCGCCTTCCCGACGATGAACGCGCACTCCTCTGCCTCGCACCGCTTAACGTATCCGGATCGTGAAGCCGTGACAAGTAGATCACCCGGGCGGATCGCTCCGCCCTCGTCGCACGCCTTCACCGGAACGATCCCGACCAACGCCAACAGCACCCTCTCGCCGACCGTCAGTTCGCCGAGGACGACCCCCGGCTCGGTCGACACGACCCCGGCGACGAGCGACGAGCACCCGCCCCGAGCCTTGCGATACCCTCCCGGATTCTCCGGGTCAAACTCGAGGACGTCCCCCGGCTCGACCGGCTCGGAGACGTTCACCCACTCCGCCACGTCGGCCGAGCCAAACGCGAGCGCGGGCGAATACAGCGTCCCGTCCATGTACATGTACCCGTCCGAGTCGACGCGGAAGACTGCCGGGCCGTCGCCCCCTCGCATGGTCTTGATCCAGATCTCGTAGTCCCCCTCAGTTCCATAGTACCCGCCCGACGGGACCACCTTGAAGTAGTAGGTGCCCGGCCGAAGGCCGGCCGCTTGGATCCGCGATCCATACGTCTCATGCCCGAGGGTCCTCATCCCGTCGTCGTTGGACGCGAAGTAGGAGTCCGCTTGCGCATTCGCGAGCGAGTCGTAGGCATAGAGCACCGTGTTAGACCAGTACTCGGTGCACCAAACCCAAACGTCGAGATCGAACCAGAACGGGATCGTCATCCGGTACCAGTCCTCGGTCGCGTCGTCGAAGTCGGCCTCCCGACACAGGTAGGTCATGTTCCCTCCGTCCGCCGTTCCGCGGTCGTAGGCGGTCGCCGGGGCGTCGTTCGATTCGTACGGATCCGGGTGATCGGCGGCGAGCCACGCGTGGACGAACTCGTCCCACGTCTCGTTGGTGCAGAACGCGAGGTTCGTCCCGTTGTAGTCGGCGAGCACCGGCCCTCCGTAGTAGTCCGACCAGTAGATGTCGTGGCGGTGGGGCAGGTAGATCGAGACCCCGTTGGCCGTGCCCCACGGAGAGGTCGGTGGCCCGTTCGACATCGCGATGACGGTCACCGAGAGCTGCGTCATCACCGCCTGCGCCAGACCCTTTGCCGTCGCGTCACCCAAGAACACATCGAGCCAGTAGCAGAAGTCGCCAAGATCGATGAACGAGCTGTCGGTGAACAGAAACCACTCCGCAAGCAGCTTGGCGTACATGATGACCTCGTAGTCGGACGTCGCAAGCAACGTGGTCAGCCGGTCGGCGAGGGCACTGACGTCGGCCGCGAGGTCGTCGATCTCCCACAGGTCGACCGACGAGATCGTGTCCAGCCCGCCGGAGGCATGGCGGGCGGAGCGGGTCGATCCCCAGAGGACCGCTAGTTGCTGCGGTGTCGTCGACGAGGTGATCGTCGAGAGGATCTGATGATACGCCCAGCCGTACCCCCACTCGGACGCCTCGGACGCAGTGAGGTAGTCGGCAGCGACGTTCGGGGTGTCGTAGAACTCGTACGCGACCTCGAGCATTTGCATCAGGCAGGCGTCAAGGCCGAGGTTGTCAACCCGGCCTCGGGTCGAGTCGTCGATCCCGTACGCCGCCTCCTTCGTCGTCAGGTAGTCGGCGTCGGTGTCGTCCCAGCAGATCCCGGTGTCGAAGAACGGCTCCTGGCGATCGGACCGGGGGGAGTCGCTCTCCTGTGGCTTCTCCACACTGAGAAGCGGCCGCAGCGCGTCGTTCCCCGGCAGCTCGAAGTCGGTCAGCTGCCCGTCAATCGAGATGTACGACGGAGGGATACTGACCGGCTCACCGAACGTCTTCGACTTCGGAGCCCAGCCCCCGCCGTGGTTCCACAGGATCAGGCCGTAGTTGTCCGAGTCGAAACGCGCGAAGACCCAGTCGAGGAAGTCCGTCAACGTCGACTGAGCCCCCATGTTCTCCTCGGGACCGCCCGGCGGCACCCACATGTTCACGCCGAGCGTGTAGGTCGCCAACGAGCCCTCGGTGCCGTCCGGCTGCACCCAGTAGATGTACGTATCGTTCGTTCCCGGCTTGTCCCACAGCACGACGACGTTGAGCGCAGCCCCGCTGGAAACGAGCGCCGTCTCCATCTCGTCGAAATCCATGAAGTCCGGATCGAGCGGCGTTCCACCGCCGAGGTTGTTGTCGGCGGCCAGGTAGACCATGATCGTCCACTCCTTCGAACTCATCGGCTCAGTGACTTCGAACGACGAGAGTCCCTCCAGCTCGCCGAGGTGCGTGTCGATCGTGCTCCGGACCGTGTACGTCCCCAACTCGGCCGACGCGCCGATCGCGACGTCATTCCAATCCTCCAGATCGACTTCGCTGTCGAAGATCGCCGGATCGCGCGGCGGGGTCACCGTCAGCCATGGGTGAAAGTAGGTGGATGAGCCACCGTCACCAATCGCCCCTTCCTCCTGGGCCAGCTCGTGCCGGTCGTCGGACAGGGCATCCAGCGGCTGGACGCCCGTCGAATCGTATCGATAGACGTCGTAGAAGGAGTTCCCGAACGCGTCGGACAGATCGGCGCGGACCTCCGCGGTGTCGCCCGGCATGTACGAGAGCGCTCCCGGAGTGGTCAGGTGGGTCAGATTCCCGCCCGCCTCGATCGGGTAGACCTCCCCGCCGACGAACGTGAGCCACCCGTACTCTCCTCTGTAGTCCCAGGCAGACGTCGCGGACTCGCGAAGCGTGTAGTCGATGCTCCAGTCGCCGGCGT
>CBFCYU010000212.1:0-3077 GCA_965602415.1 uncultured bacterium
GCATCGGCCCTCCCCGTCTCGTCGACGACACGGAGCGTGACCGGCCACGTTCCGGCGACGAGTGGGTCGATCGACGCGTGCGCCTCGTCGGTCACCAGCTCGAAAGACCCGTCCGACTGGAAATCCCACGCAAACTCGATGATCGATCCATCGGGATCGTACGACGAGCTGGCGTCGAACCGGGCGCGATCGCCGGCACGGAGCGGGCGGGAGAGGCTCGTTCCGGTCTCTGAGATCGGACCCCACGTGAACGACGCGACCGGAGTTGTGTCCGCCTCGAAGATCACGACTGCCTGCACGAGGGTCGCCGTGTCGCCGTCATCGTCGGCGGCGGTCAGAGCCACCGCGTACTCCCCGGCCACCTCATAGCGGTGAGAGATCGGATTCCCGACGTCGACGGTCCCGTCTCCGAAGTCCCACCAGTACTCCGCGACAGACCCGTCCGAGTCGGTCGTCTCGGATGCGTCGAACACGAGCGATTCGCCGGCCTCCGGCTCGTTCGGTCCGATGCTGAAAATGGGGACAGGAGGGACATTCAGGCGTGGGAGGAACCATCGCGCCGTGTCGAACTCGAGGGTAGAGCGGAACCGGACCCCGAGCGCCGCATTGACGCCGACCTCCGACTCGATCGACACGTCGGCGAGACGGAACGCCGCCCGAAGGACGACGTCCGCAATGGCCAGATCGGCGATCTCGGCGACGAGGTCGATGCGAGAACCGCGCGCGAAGTCGGTCCACGTAAGCGAGAGGTCTCCGCATGCGAGGTCCTCGGCGTAGGTCGTAAGCCGCCCCTCGAGGCTCCGCCTCTCCGTCTCCCATTTCGCCTTCAGGGAGACCCTTTTCTCGGGGAGCATCGACAGACTGGCCGACGCGGACAGGACGCCCGAAGGCCGCGGCACCTCGGCGGCAACCTTCGCGTCGAGCGCGTTCAGGGTGAGTTCCGTCGCGCGGGCGGAGAAGGAGAGCCATCCGAGTCTGAGATCGACCATCTGACGAGAGATGTCCGTCGGCCGTTCCCACTCGAGTTCGGCCTGAACTGCGTACGCGTCCGACACGATCTCGCCACTCATCCGAACCGTCGACCGGCTCCCGATCCCGTCGAAAATCCCTTCGGCTCCGACCGTCGCCCGAAGGACGGAGGCCGATTCGGTCTCGGATGGAAGCGCGACGTCCAGGAGGTGGAGCGACCCGTCGGCGCGGAGCCAGTCGCTTCCCGATCCGAGGAAGAACGCCGCGACGGAGAACGACGCGCGCTCCCACCGACGTCCGACGCGGAGCCGGGCCTCATCGAAAGACGGTGCCGTATTCGCCAACCGGACCGCTCCCGCGAGATCGAGCCCCCAGAGGCCGTCGCCGCACTGGATCGTCACGTCGATCGCAGTCCCGGAAGCCCGAGTCGGATCGACGTGCGCACCGATCGTCGCACCGCGCTCGCCGGCACCGGCGCACGGCGAGTCAAGGCGGAGCGAGTAGTCCTCACTCGCAAGGTCGACGAAGTCTGGATAGGAGGACAAGTCTGAAGAGCGCCTCGCCGTTCCGACGTAGTCGCCGGACGCATTCCCCCAGACGGTGTTGTAGCCGAACGCCGGCGGGCTCGACGTGGCGGGATCCTGAGAAACCCGAAGCCCCGCGCCCCCGTTCAACGCAACGATGCTGTTCGTCATCGCGATCGTTGTCCCGGTCGCGAAGACGCCGTCGCCGCCGTTGCGAACGATCGTCGCGAACTGAAGCTCGGCCAAGCGGACGGAGGTGAGCTCGATACCGTGACCGGCACACTCGACGACTTCGGTCCTCTCGACGCGGCACGTCGCCGAATCGGAGATCCGGATGCCAGCCTCGACCGCCTCGCGCACGGTCCCACCGTGGATCTGGACCGCGCTCGACGCGCGAGCCTCGATCGCGACCGTCCCCCCGATGAATCGGCAGTCACCCACGACTGCCGTCGTCGAACCGCGAAGACGAACTCCGCCGGCGGCGTTGCCCGTGAATCGGCAGTCGGTCAGATCGAGCCCCGCCGCATCGAGACCATCGACGCCCCAGCCAGCGTGACCGACGAACGCCGCGTTCTCGAGTGTCGCACAAGAGGTGCCATCCAAGACGAGACCGGTGACGCCGTTCGCCTCGAAGAGCGTCCCGTCGATTTCAACCGCGGAATCGATGGCGAGAATCCCCGCTCCGCCGTTGGTGCGAAGCGTCCCTCCGACGACGCGGAGAACCGCGCCGCCCTCGCACAGGATCCCGTTGACGTCGTTGGCGAAGACCTCGCAGTTCTCGAGGAGCAGGCGCCCCGAGAGACCGCTGATCCGGATCCCATCCTGCCGGCCGCCGGTAATGATGCATTCGGAAAACGTCAGAGCGGCCGACTCGAGTACGACGACCGAGGCATCGAGGACCGACTCCATCCTCTCGATCGTGACCCGTTCGATCCGCCCCGAGACGACGTTCCGGGCGTGGAGGACCTCGTCGAACCCGTAGCCGTAGCGGATGATCGTGTGAGCGGACCCGGCGCCGATCACCGTGATGCCGTTCTTGAATTCGATCTGCTCCTCGTAAACCCCCGGATTGACCAGGATCGTGTCTCCGTACTCCGCCTCGTTGATCGCCGCCTGGACGGAACGAAACGCGCCCAATCCGTCCTTCGAAACGATCAGCTGCCGGCCGATCCCGACGACTGCAATCGAAAGGGCGAGAATCGAGACGCTCACAACCACCCGGGCGATTCGCTGCATGAGGCGATTGTAGGGGCGGTGTGGATGAGTGACAACGCTTGTGCCGTCAACGTTGCGTGCCCAATCCCACTGCGATGTTGGCGCGCAGCGCCAACTCGCCCGAGGCGGTGGCGTCTGACGCCGCCGACACGACGTGTGCTATCATCGCGTCGGTGACCCGATGAGAACCTTCTTCTGCATCCCACTGGGAACGGACATCGCCGCGTCAATCGATCGCATCGCGAAGGGAGTCCGCGACGCGACGGACACGCGTGCCGGTTGGGTCCGCGCGGAGAACTACCACGTCACCCTCCGCTTCCTCGGCGAGATCGATCCGCTCCTCACAGTCGAGCTGGAGCGGATCAGTCG
>CBFCYU010000213.1:0-3068 GCA_965602415.1 uncultured bacterium
GCGCCCATGTCTTGATCGAACCACTGATACTCCGCCTTCTTCCCGAACGGGAGGACGACGGCCCCGGCGTTTGTGCCGAACTTGGCGTACGGGTGGGTTTCGCAAATCGTGCGGACCTTCCCTTGGTCCGTGACGACGACGAACTCCCACGGTTTGGAGTTGTTGGCCGACGGAGCGGCCATCGCCGCCTTCAATGCGATCTCGAGCTTCGCGCGGTCGACCGCCTCGCCGGTGAATGCCCGGATCGATCGCCGCACGGTGATGAACCGTAGGACCTCTTCGCTCATCGGGGTACCTCCTCAACAGGAGATTCGGGTCGGACGAGCACCACTCTAGTCGATCGCGCGGCAAGTTGCGAACGGACTGATGTCGCAGCGAGCCGTTTCATGAGGCTCTTGACATCGGAGGATCACGCGCTACACTTCGCCGGATTTACGAAGTGCGTCCCAACTCGTTAGAGTTGGGAATTCTCTTTGAATGGGAGTCTAAGGATGAGACGGACCCTGCGATCTTGGTGGCGTGAAGGGGAGCGATGGTACCTGGCGGTCGGCCTGGCCAACCTCGTGTTGGGCACGTCGTCGGTCCTGATCCCGCTCGCCGTCGCCGAGGTCTACGGGCGATCGGTCGGCGCACTCGGCCTGCTGGCGAGCCTGGTCAGCCTCGTCGGAGTGGCGGGGAGTCTCGTCTGGGGCAGGTTGTCCGACGCGGCCCATCGCCGGAAGCCGTTCGTGATCCTCAGCTACGCGGTCGTCGGGCTCTTCCTCCTCGCCATCTCGTTCGCTTCGACATTCCGCCAGCTCGTCCTCCTCAACATGCTGTTCAACTTCTTCTGGATGGCCAACGCCTCGGTGACGGTGTTGATCGTGATCGAGAACCGCGACCAGGCGACGTGGGAGAAGAAGATCGGCCACCTGAATCAGATCGGGGCGATCGGCTGGGTCGGCGGGCTCGCACTCGGGAGTCTGTGGATGGCGGTCTTATCCCGATCGGTCGGTGAGGTCCTCACGATCCGCTCGCTGTTCGTGATGATCGGGCTCGGCAGCCTGGCGGCGGCGTTCCTGGCGCTGCGGTACGTGCCGCAGACGATCCCGAAGTTCACCCTGCGGAAGTTCCGCGGCGTCATCCTGGCAACGGGCAACTTCATCGCCGAGCGGGCGCGCTACGCCCCGCTCCATCTCTATCATCGCCTGAACCCGCGGCGGATCGTTCGGCTGCTGACTCAGCCTGAGGGGTTCCGCCCGGGGACGCGCCGGTTCCTTCTCGCGACCCTGATCGCCTTCATGGCCCTCGGGTTCTTCGGGATCCCTCTCCCGCTCCTCCTCTCCCAGCGGTTCGGATTCCCGTCGTCACTCGTTTTCCTCTTCTTCATGATTCAGCATGTTGGAATCGTCTTCGCGTACCCTCTGGCGGCCAAGCGGATCCGCAGACTGGGCAACCGCTCGGTTCAGATTGCTTCATTGTCGATTCGGGCGCTTCTGTTCGCCGGCGCGGCGCTCTACTTGCTCGTCTCGAGATCGGCGCCGCCGAGGGCTCTGCTTGTCGTTGCGTTCATCGTCTACGGCGTGACGTGGTCCTACTTCCAGCTCTCGGGTGTCGCACTCACTTCACGCCTCGCTCGCGAGGAGAACCGCGGCGCGGCGCTCGGTCTGTACAACGCCCTGGCCGGGTTCGGCTGGATCCTCGCCGGGATCGGAAGCAGCTTCGTGACCGAGTGGGCCGGATACGCGGCCGCGTTCGGCATCGCGTCCGCATTGCTCTTGGTCAGTCTGGCGGTCCTCCACTTCGTCCCCGATCCGGTGGCAGCGGACGCCAGGGAGCGGGTGAGGCGCGCGGCGCCTCGACCCGGAGGGCGCCCAGCGTTCCTGCGACCGATTGCCGTCCGGGCGGCTCACCGCCGCTAGCCGAGCCGTCGACGAGTCCCTCAGTCCGATCGGCCGAGTCAACCCTCGTAGGCCCAGCAGAGGTGCCATCGGTCGTCGAGCCCGTAGTACCAGTACCACCCCTCCGCGGGGACGCCGTTGGCCCAGCTGCCGTGGGCCCGGTGCCAAGCATCGCCCGGGAACGAGACGAACGGCGGCAGCGGTGGCGGTGCCGGAAGGATCAGCGTCGCATCCGGGCCTTCTTCGTCCTCCGCTTCACCCTCGATCTGAATTGCCGTCCAGCCGACGCCCCACGACAGGGTGGAGTCCATCGCGGCGAGCAGGCTGACCAGTGTGTCGATCGCCTCCTCAGCATTCTCGGCGAAGATCGGGAATGGATCGGTCGGCGCGGCGGGAGGGAACGGGAGTGGCACGGTGCTTGCGAAGACCAGCAGCTCCTCGATCCCGGTCGGTGGGGACGCGATGAGGTCGTACGGTCCATCGGGGAGCCGATGCGGCGCCGACGTGACGTAGTTGCTCGGGGAGAACGCGTTGGGAAAGAGGAGGCGGACGACGCCGTCCGGCTGCAGGTCGAACAGATACACAAACGCGGGTCGACTGACCCTCAGGTGGATGACGATCGGATCGCCCACGTAGAAGAGCGACTCCATCGTCCACACATAGGCGTCGACGGGCTCGTCCGACGTCGGAAGGAGTCCGAGCGGGAACGCTTGACCCAGAGCGACCGGCCCGTAGGCCAACACGATGCCGATGACTGCGAGAAGGGTGATTCTGCGTGACATGATTCTCACCTCGTTGGACATACGCCCCGTTGCGGAATCCGTTCCGAACCGGAATCGAGGGAGATCGGTCCCTTTGGGGCAATCCGTGAACGAGGTGATCCGGTGTTCAAGTACCGAAGGGTCGAAGATCTACAGGCTGTGGCCGAATTGGCGAAGTCGGTGTTCGTGATCCGATGGTCGGGCTGATGGGATATGACCTGACGGGAAAGGCCGGCGACTGGCCCCCCACGTTCACCGTGAACCTGTTCGTCTACGAGGACGAGCCGGCGAAGCGCGCGAGGCTTCGATACCTCAAGGGCCTGTCGCATTAGGTGAAGACGATCCGATTCGACCTTCCGGTCGACGAGGGCATGCGGCCGTACCTCACCGATCGACCGGACAAACGGGAGATCCGGGACCAGTTCAT
>CBFCYU010000214.1:0-3057 GCA_965602415.1 uncultured bacterium
GTTCGGCGGTAAGCTCGATCCGAAGGCGCTGCGGTTCCCGCACAAGCTCCCGATGCCGGCAAGTGACATCCGCGATTGGGACGCGATTCGCGCCTGGGCCCAATCCCTGCCCGCCGCGCTCGGCTTGGACAAGACGCCCGCCTGAGCCGAGGACCGCAGCCAGCTCGCGCCGGAGTTCGAGCGTCCTACGTCCCGCCGGGGGCTCCGCTCGGTGAAGATCGAGCGACTCAGAGCACAACCCAGAGGCAACTCGTTACGTCGAGCCGCCCGTGCTAGCGCCGAGCTCCCATGCAAGAAGCAACGCCGATCTCGATGCGATAACGAAGACCCGATCCCGCGCCTCTCGTTCGCGCGATCTACAGGCATCCTCTACACTGTTCGCCGGAACTGGGAGGTTGATCATGATTAGAAGATCGCTCGCCATAGGCCTGATGCTCTCCATTGCCGGGGCGCTTCTTGCATTGGCCTCCGACGAAGCCCCAGTCGGCAACTACCTGGGCCAGGAGCCGCCCGGACTGGTTCCCGAGCGGTTCGCGCCTCAGATTCTCGAGTACCGCTCCTTCGGCGGAACCTTCAGCCTGGATCTCACCGAGTTCTACTTCACGGGACAGATGGTTGAGGGCGAGGCGAACCGCATCCTCGGCTTCCATCTGATCGAGGGTCAGTGGCGGTACGTCGGACAAGCGTCCTTCGTACGACGCTCTACGGCCATCGAGCCGCACATTGCGCCGTCGGGCGAGCGGGTGTTCTATACCGCTGCCGACGGGCCGGGCCGCTGGAAGGGCTACGTCGCGGAGCGAGGCCCAGAGGGTTGGGGCGCGCCGCGTGCGCTCCCCTCGCCGATTAACCATCCGGACTACCTCCCGATGTACTTCAGCAGCACGGCGGACGGAACGCTCTACTGGACGCAGCTCGGAGACGACGGCCAATTCATCGTTCGAACCCCCACACTGGAGGATGGATACGGGCCGATCGAGCGGCTCGGCCCCGAGGTGAATCCCCCCGGCGGGGCCGCCCATCCGTTCGTCTCACCGGACGAGACGGTCCTGCTGTTCGATCGCTACGTCGGCCCGAACGACACGAACGGAGATCTGTTCGTCAGCTTCCGGCTTCCCGACGGAAGCTGGTCGCCGGCCCGCGCCGTGGAGGAGGTGAACACCGACGTCACCGAGCTGGCTGCGAGCCTGTCGCCGGATGGGTCGATCCTCTTCTTCGCCCGGGGGCTACGCATCCACTGGGTCGATGCGAGCATCCTCGACGCGTATCGCCCGCTGGGCGCCTAGCGCGTACGACAGTCCTCCGAGGATTCAGGAGATCGAGGGACAGAGACCACGACTCGCGAGCGACTCGTCATGTCGAACCGCAAGAGTCATCTCCGAACGCCTCAACAGATACCGAAAATTAAGACCTGGACCCACTTCCATAGGGTGAGCCTACCACACTTGCTTGACACCAAGAAAGAAGACCTGACCCCGGCCCTTCTTCACCCGGGAACTGCGCATCTTCTGGGTCGACACGTCCTTCGTGGAGGAGCTGAAGCCGGGGCATCTGAGATGACGTAGCGTCGGTTCTTGCGAACTGAGCAGGAGTTCGATCCTTCCCTACTGACTTCCGCGAACCCCCATCTCCCGGGTCTTGCACCTAGTCATCCATCAACGACGGATGCTCCTCGCGAATCCGCTCGATGATCCGTCCGCAGCAGTTCTCGGCAAACGCGATGGCCTCTTCGACCATCGACTCAGACACCTCTCCCACTCGAACGTAGTCTGCCATCGCCCTCTTCTTTCCCATGCTTTCAATCTGCCGAAGCACTTGCGAGTCGAGTCCGACAGTGAAGTGCAGTGACTGGATCGCGTGGTAGTGATGGCTGGGGGTCCCCTTGGGGACTCGGAATCCAGCCGCGCGCAGCGCTGCCCGCGCAGCGGTGAGAAGCGCGCCGTAGCAGCAGGCAAGGCGCCGGTCCGGGCTCAACTCGAGAATGCGAGCATCCTTGAGATCTGTCTTCACGATACCCAGCAACTCGGAGACCTCTTGTCTGCTGGATTCGTGCTCGACAATCACCCGCGAGTCACGCCAAGCTTCAAGGCTCACGATCACCTCCCATCAGATCGACTCTCTCTTCGCTCATCACTCGCGTCAAGAAGTGATCACCATCCTGTACCCGCTGACGGAACTCCGCGGGCGCGAATACTGTGGGGTTGATTTCGCGGCCCAACGACTCCTGAAGTGACGAGACTGCAGTGACGACGTCGAAGAACGCCGCGTCGCCAACCACCAAGAGGTCGATGTCGCTCCCACTTCGCTCCTCGCCTCCTGCGATAGACCCATACAGAAAGGCACGCTCGATGGAGCCCGCCAGTGGAAGCAGCGCCGCACGAACCACGTCAGGGATCCCCGCCGTCTTCTCAACCAGCCCCTTGAGATCATCGAACACTGGGCTCATCCGGTTTGCCTGGTAGTACGTGAGATTCCCCTCTCGGGTCTTCGTGAGAATGCCTACACTCGTCAGCTTCTCCAGCTCACGCTGGACGCCACCCTGGCCTGCTCCTGTCATGCGCACGATCTCACGGAGATAGAGCTTCCGCTCCGGTTGAGGGAGTAGGAGAGAGAGGATTGCGAGTCTGGTCTTGCCGAGGAGTAGACCGCCGAGTGAGGATGGTGCGATTTCCGTACCCTTCATGAGTACATTCGTACTCTTTTTGGGTGCGAGTGTCAAGTGCGCCTGCCCGACGATTCGGACCGAGATCCCTATCCGGTGTGAGGCCCCGACTTCTCGCCCGACATCGCCCACGAGTTTGGCGGCCACGCCATGCACGACGAGTTCGGCGCGGCCGAACTCGCAAGCTGCTGCTCAGCTGTCCGCCGGGAGCAGTAGCCATTCGCAATTGGACCAGAAGAAGGGATCCCAGCGCTTCTTCCAAGCAAGCTACCAGTCAGATCAACAAGCCAGGAGTGCCGAAGGCACTCCAAGGAACCCGCCTCCGGCGAGTTCCCCGAGTAGCCGTTCTTCGCCCGGGATTCCTCATCTACTGGGCCGATGCGAGCATCCTCGACGCG
>CBFCYU010000215.1:0-3036 GCA_965602415.1 uncultured bacterium
CTCGAGTCGGCCAGCTCGCTCACCACCACTTGCGGCTTCGGATCCTTGAGCACCCGCCCGTCGCTCGACATCACCGCCATGGCGGCGGCGAAGGCATCCTCAATCGAGTCTCCGTAGCCGATGCCAACGACCAGATCGATCCGCCGCGTCTCGTACGAGTTGTAGTTGCGGATAACGCCTCCGTAGATCTGCGCGTTCGGCACCATCACCTTCACGTTGTCGGGCGTCGCCAGGACCGTCGTGAACAGCTGGATGTCCTTCACCGTCCCGGCGACTCCGCCCGCCTCCACGTAGTCACCGATCTTGAACGGCCGGAGGACCAGGAGCAGCACGCCCGACGCGAAGTTTGCCAGCGATCCCTGCAGCGCGAAGCCGATGGCGAAGCCGGCGGCACCGAGAATGGCCACGAAGGACGTTGTCTGGATCCCAAAACGCGCCAGCGATGCGACGATGGCAAACACGAGAATGCCGACGTAGGTGATCTGCGTGACAAAGCGCTGCAGCGCCAGCGCCAACTCGATCTTCGCCAGCCACCGCTTCACCACTCTCCGCGCCAGCCGCGCTACCAGGTAGCCGATGACCAGCGTCGCGATGGCGCCCAACGCTTGTCCGCCGTAGGCGACAATCCACTCCACGATCCGATCCCACATCACGATCCCTCCCCTTTGTCAGCTTCCTACTCTAGTCGATCCGGGATTGACAGGTCTGCCGGTATGACGTATGGTACTACCGGTGATCCGCATGAGTATGGCCAAAGTCGCGATCAGCATCGAGAAGGCGACCCTTGAGCAGCTCGACGAACTCGTCAAGAGCAACGTGTTCCCGAGCCGGAGCCGCGCGATCCAGGAAGCAGTGACGGAGAAGCTCAACCGGTTGAGGAAGACCCGCTTGGCCGAGGAGTGCGCCAAACTCGACCCGAAGGCTGAGCAGGCCATGGCCGAAGAAGCGCTGAGTGCGGAGATGAGGGAATGGCCGGAGTACTGAGGGGCGAGATCCGTTGGGCCGATCTGAATCCCGTTCGAGGACATGAGCAAGGGGTAACGCGCCCCGTCGTCATCCTCAGTCACGACGTGTTCAATGAACGATCAGGCACCGTGATCGCCATGGCGGTCACAAGTCAGCCACAGCACGCAGGATTCCCGCTAACCATAGAGCTCGAATCAAGTGACCTCCCCAAGCAGTCCTGGATCAAGATCAGCCAAATCCGGACGCTCTCCGTAGATCGAATCGGAGACTTGATCGATACGCTTCCACCCGAACAACTCACACGCCTGATCGATGGCCTGAACGAAATCATCGCGTAGGCGTTGGCTCACTGGGCACAGGCAGCCGATCTCAAGCGAAGCGCCCCCTACATGGGTTTCTAGCGAGCTCACGCCATTGTCATCTCAGCTGGACCTGGCAGGTCGGACTGACACCTCTCCGGCAGCGAAATTCGCTTCGTGTCGACGGATCTCTGATCTTCGTCGTATCCAGAAACACCAAGAAAGAAGACCTGACCCTGAGCTGCTGGAGCTGCTGGAACTCCGAGAATGCCTCAAACCCCAAGAATCAAGATCTGACCCCGGATCGTGCTCCCTCGAATTCGATGCGCAGTGGTCTAGCCATGGACCATGATAGCACTCAAGGATGTCAAAGAACAAGATCTGAACATCCCCCTTGGATTTTCAAGTCATTGGGTGGACATCCTTACGGATCTCGTAATCGCGTCCGTCTCGCAACATCGCCCAGATGACGCGGACCATGTGGCGACCGAGAGCACGGACTGCTTGGTTGTGGGTCTTGCCCTGTGCGCGCTTGCGATCGTAGTACGCCTGTGACTGCGGCACACATCTGTAGTGGTGTGCAACGGCGGTCATCATCGCCGCTTTGGCACGACGATTGACCTGACGAGGACTCCGTGTAGTCAACATTTGTCCGGACTGATGCGTCAACGGACTCATCCCCACGTACAACGCCAGACTCGCCTCGGATGCGAAGCGCCTTTGTGTGCCGATCTCTCCCGCTAGCTCGGCGATCGATGTCTTCCCGAATCCTGGAATCGTAGAGAGCCGTCGTGCGATCTCTGACTGATCAGCCAACTCCTCCATCGCATCGTCGAGTGCGTGGATCTGCTGATGAAGTTCGAGGATTCGTCTTGCATCCTCGATGATCATCGGACCAACATACTCGACCTCGGACGAGAACTTCGCTCTTGTTTGCCAGTCCTGGATGATCCCCGAGTACTTCTGGCCGACACCGGGGATCTGCAGGAGAGTTGTCTTCCGCAACCGAGCCAACTGCCGAAGATCCTCTCGGAAGGTGATGAATCGCAAGAACCACAGGTTGTCCGCATCCGGCGTCGCCGCGAGAAGCTCAGGGCAGACGGCTTGCAGGTCGGACTGCATTCGATTGAGTGCACGCGTCTTCTCGTTCACCAGCCCCCGCCTGCGTCGACTGAGTCGTTTGAGCTTCTCGTTCACCGCGGGAGCAGCGACCACTTCCTGAAGGGCGTTCTTCGCCATCGGAAGATGCTCTTTGAGGATGAACAGCTGGAGGATCTTGCGCGCATCGATCGCATCGGTCTTCGCGGGTCCAGGAAAGATCTTCTTGAACTGCGCGAGCTTCATGTTGTTGACGTTGAACAACCGGTAGCCCTTCTCCTGGACAAGACGATCGAAAGGGCGGGCGTAGCCGTTGAACCCTTCCATCGCCACAGCGACAGGTAGAGACAGCTGCTGCCTACGTTCTTCGACGCGACGGAAGAACTCCTGGAAGCCGACATCGCTGTGCGAGATATCGAACTCCTCAAGGATCGATCCGTCTGGGTGGGCGATGCCGACACGATGGGCCTTGCAGCCCACGTCGATGCCGACACAGAGGTGGGGTTCCATCAGTGTGCCTCCTTGCAGCGTGAGTTCTCATCCAGGTCGTCTCGTCTACTGCGCAGAGCCACAAGCGATCCAGCGTAGCTGAGTCGCCTAGCATCATCCCGGCAGACCCTCCTGGATGACACAGATGACGGGGGCGGCATTTCAGAACCGAGCAGTCAGAGAC
>CBFCYU010000216.1:0-3012 GCA_965602415.1 uncultured bacterium
AGCGGATCGAGTTGACGTTCCACGTCGCAACAACGAAGGACACAGCAGGCCTAGGCGGGGATAATCCCGCTGAATGTCGTCACGTCGAGCCCCTCCCCGCGGAGCCGGTCGACGTACGGATTGATCCCGACCGAGTCGCTGGCGATGTGGCCGGTGATGATCAGGTTCTTCCTCTCGCCGTACTCGTCGATCAGTTTCTTCGCGTCAGCCGGCCGACAGTGGATGTAGATCACCGTGTCGATCCCGTGGTCGTAGTACGCCTTGGCGACCGGATGCCCCCCGTTCGTCCCGGCTCCGTGTGAGACGACAACCTTCCCGATCCGGTTCTCCGCTCTGCCGGCCCTGACCTCGATCCCGGTCGCGGCGTTTCGGAACTCGCCGAACGTCTCGTAGAACCGATCGACCAGCTCGGCGATCGTGGCATCCTCATCCAATTCGGCGGCCGCTTCGGCCATCCGGTGCCGACCGATCTCGTCGAGCGGGGTGTGGATGTTCAGGTACGGGAGGTCGAGGAGTCTTGCGACCGACGGATCGTGGTCATAGTTGGTCATCGAGCTCAACACCCGCCGATCCTCGATCGTCGCGCGCATCACCTCCTCAGCAACATTGCGAGGCACCCCGGCATCGGCCATCTGATCGACGTGCCGCTCAAGGACCTCGTAGAACCGTAGGGTCGACGAGCCACCGACGGGATGGTGCGAGATCGCGCAGTCGTACCCTTGCGCCGACGCGATCACCAGCTCCGGCGCCTTCAGGTCGATCCCGAACAGGACTCGCTCAATCTCGTTGCCCGGGTGATGGATCGCGCTGTCCCCCGGGACCTCATCGAGCCCTGCCATCTCCAGCGCCAGTTGCATCAGTCGATCGGTGTTCACGAGTCCCCCTCCGGAACGTGCGCACGGTCTTCGTGACTCGACGTGCCCCACAGCCCGTGCGGAACGGGCGTGAAGTCGCGCAGGTTCGAACCGCCGGTGAACTCCCGCAGGATGGAGTTGTCGGGGATGTTCTCGGTCGCGTACGGATCGAACCACCAGAGGAGCGCGAGGAGCCGCTCGGCCTCGATCCGGAGCCTCGGCTGCTGAACCTGAAGCAGGAGTGGCTCGACCAGCGGCTTGAGCACCGCGAGCTCGTAACCGAGGGCCGAGTTGAACATCACGTCGGCCTCTTCTTGATACGGGAAGATGTTGCGCTTCTCGCCACCGCGGACGTTCTCCCATAGCATCAGCGTCTCTGCGGCCGAGTAGCCGCGGTAGAGAGCGTCGCGCACGATCCGGCGGATTAGGCGCGTGTCAGTCGTCGAGACGCGGTTGTGGATGTCGAGGTTGATCTGGGTCAACGCGCTGATGAAAACGCGGAAGCAGGTCTTCAGCGGGCTGCCCTCGATCAGCTGCGGGTTCAGCCCGTGAATCCCCTCGACGAGGATGATCTGGTTCCCCGACAGGCGTACGGTCGGACCCTCCTGCCGTGTCCCGGTGTGGAAGTCGAACCGCGGAAGCGTCACGTCTTCCCCGGCGACGAGCCGCCGCAGGTCCTCCTGGAACTGCGGAAGGTCAAGTGCATCGAGCGAGTCCACGTCGATCTCGTCCCCGAACCGTTCAACCAGGATGCTCCGCGAGTGGAAGTAGTTGTCCATCGCCAGCGGGTACGGGTGCACCCCGTTCGCAAGAAGCTGGATCGCCAGCCGTTTGGAGAAGGTCGTCTTCCCCGACGCCGACGGCCCGGCGATGAAGACCAATTGGACACCCTTGTCGTGGCGTGCTGAGATCTGCGAGGCGATCTCGGCGATTCGCTTCTCGTGGAGCGCCTCGGCGACGAGGACGACCTGCTCGATCCGACCCGATCGGATCGCTTCATGTAGCGACACGACGTCGCGCATTCCGAGGAGACCGAGCCACTCGCCGTACTCGTCGAAGACGTCGCGCAGCGCCCTGAACTTCTGGGGCGGAAGGAGCTTCGTTGGGTCTTCGCGCCGCGGGAAGCGGAGAATGAAGCCGTCGGCGAACAGCTCCAGCCCAAACACCTTCAGGAAACGAGTCGACGGAACCATGTAGCCGAAGAAGTAGTCAGATGTTCCGTTCAGCGCGTACATGTGCAGGTGATCGACCTTCCGCGCCTCGAGCAGCCGGACCTTCGCCAACTCTCCGCGGGCGGTGAGGATCTCGCGGGCTTCCTCGATCGTGCAGCGCTGCCGCACGATTGGGCGATCCTCTCGGACAAGCTCGAGCATCCGGTCCTTGATCCGAGCGAGATCCCGAGCGGTGAACGGCTTTCTCCCCTCGACGCGGCAGAAGTAGCCGCCGTGTGGGACGGAATACTCGATCCGCACCTGCACGTCGGGGAACAGCTCGGCGGTCACCATGACGAGAAGGAAGGAGAGGCTCCGGCTGTAGATCTGCATCCCGTCTGAGTCGGAGAGGAGGATCGGGGTCACGTTGGCGTCGCGCTCGACCGGCCACGCCAGCTCGCGGAGCTCACCACCGACGATCGCCGCGACCACGGGATCGTCCTCGTCGGGGTGCGCGATGCGGAAGACCTCGGCGAGCCGAGTGTGCCTATCGACGTCGAAGACCCGCCCATCAGGAAGCCGGATCTGGACAGTCGAACGAAGCTCCGCTTCGCGCACTGCGCCCGTGGGTCGATTCATCCTTTCATTCCCTTCTTATAGATTCCCTGCTAGCACACAAGGACGGTAGTCTACTCGGTCACATCGAGAAGGGGAAACACGCTCTCTCGCAGTGCGCCGATCGTCTGATCCAGGTCCTCGAGGACAGCCTCGTCGGTCGGGGTCCGCCGGATGTTCCCGCGCAGCTTGGAGATCGCGACGCTATACGGCGCAGCGAGGGTGAGCCATTCCGCCGGGATGTCGTCGGGGAGATCGGTCTCCGTGATAACCGACCACGCGAGGGTCCAGGCACGCACCACGTTGCTCACGTCGTAGCCGCCGCCGCCGAGCGCGAGCCACGGGATGTCCAGCTCGCGGAAGGCGCGGACGTTGCACTCGAACTGCCGGAG